>DYNE01000034.1 GCA_020721225.1 Pelodictyon luteolum
ATACCTATACCTGTAACCAGTTGAATTTATTTGACTTATAGTTGGACAGTAGTGAGGTTCCCTGTACTTGGTTATCAGGAGATGCCTTTTTCGATGACATCGCGTTGGTACAGCGGGAGTGCATCCATTACCAGCTATGATAAGGACGAATTGCTTGGGACAAAACTTCGGGCACTCTATCAGCGGAAAAAAGGCAGGGATCTTTTCGATCTATGGCACGCATCGAGGACGATCAAGATAAATCCGGAGTTAGTTGTCTCCTGTTTCTTGCGGTACATGGAGCATGAACAACACAACGTTAGCCGGGCTGAGTTTGAGATGAACCTGTTCGAGAAGCTTGATGATCCCAGTTTTCTCGATGACATGGCACCACTTCTGACCAGTTCAACCTCATGGGATAGCAAAGCTGCCGGACTTTATGTGCTGGAGGTTTTATCTCCATTGATGCCCGGAGAGGCATGGCAAAAAACAAAAGAGAAATTGGCGTTTTATAAGGCGAAGTGAGGTCTCTGCCGATTTTATTGTTAGTGCGCGGTATTGATCGATTTTGATGAAAAATTTGTTACACCATTGTTATACGAGTGTCGGTCGAGTGTATGTAAGTTTAAGAAATTAAATGAAATACAGATTCAGTGCTAAATCTGCACGGTAGAGGTCAGAAGTTCGAATCTTCTATCGCCAACATCCTTCGTAAATCCCTGTAAGATAATAACTTACAGGGATTTACGCTTTCCCCTTTTATGCTGCTGATATACTTCGATTTTGTCCGATTTGACGCCGTTTCCCCATGGTTTTGTTACATCATTGTTACACGAAGTATTTTGCTTCTCGATAAAAAAACTTAAATCATATTTACTGAGTATTGCGCTTGTATGCGTAATACCTGTGCCACCTCTACAATCTTTTTGTTCAGGTTTCTGGTATTTTCGGTGCCAAATTGTCCGAACGTTTTTAGCTTCTTTTCTCTTTCATGGTGTCTGATGCTCCGATAATCCTGCTCGTGGGGATAGGTGGACTTGAAGCCGGTATTCTCAATATTGATCGATGTCGATTAGCTCAGATCAGAAAATGTTTAATGTCCTATTTTTCTATTGATAAGGCTAGTTCTCCTGATTATTGGCTTTTATATCTGTTTATAGTAGTTATTTGTTATAATTAATTATAAACAGGTATAAAAAACTCGCGTCAAGGTTATCAGTTGCTAACTATCTCTATGCCCTATGGATAAAATCAGAAACCCTTTTTCGCCAGGAGCCGGGGCTCCGCCTCCTGAGCTTGCCGGTCGTGATGGCGTTCTGGAGCAGGCGGCAGTTCTGTTTGGACGTGTTCTGAAAAAACGGCCGGAGAAAAGTTTGATCATGACCGGTCTTCGAGGCGTTGGAAAAACCGTGCTGCTTAATGAAATGGAGCGCATGGCCCTGCAAGCGGATTATCGGACAATTTTTATTGAAGCATCAGAGCAAAAACCTCTGGTGGTTCTGCTGGTATCGCAATTGCGCTCTTTGCTGTATGAGTTGGATAGAATTGCTGGTGCCGGAAACAAGGTTCGACGAGGTCTTGCCGTGCTGAAGAGTTTTGTCGGAGGGATAAAGGTCTCTTTTGGAGAAGTTGAGCTTGGTCTGGACATCGAGCCGGAAAAGGGCTCTGCAGACAGTGGAGATCTGGAAGCTGATCTGCCCAGTCTTTTTATTGCAGTTGGAGAGGCGGCAGAAGAGCGTCAATGTGCCGTAGCCATATTCATAGATGAAATCCAGTATTTCTCAAGTGGCGAGCTCAATGCCCTGATTATGGCCATGCATAAAATGCAGCAAAGGCAGTTGCCGTTGGTTCTTGTTGGCGCTGGTCTGCCGATTTTGCCAGGTCTTGCAGGAAATGCCAAGTCGCATGCAGAACGGCTGTTCAGTTTTCCTGCTATTGGGCCGTTGATGGAAGACGACGCTGAAAAGGCCCTCCAGGATCCTGTAAAGGCTGAAGGTGCTGAGTTTGAACCGGCAGCTCTTCAGGAAATTTTCCGGCTGACGAAAGGGTATCCGTATTTTCTTCAGGAGTGGGGTTATCAGGCATGGAACCAGGCGGAATCCTCACCGATTTCCTTAAAGCTTGTGCAAGAAACGACGGAGAAAGTTATACATCGTCTCGATGAAAATTTTTTCAGGGTCCGGTTTGACCGGCTGACCGATGGAGAAAAAAAATATCTTCGGGCAATGGCTGAGCTTGGCCAAGGCCCCTATCACACGATGGATATTTCGGGAATGCTAGGGGTTGAAAGCAGTACGGCTCTTAGCCCTGTTCGATCGAAGCTTATCAAGAAGGGGATGATTTACAGTCCTTCACACGGCTTGCTGAATTTCACGGTACCCCTTTTTGATGATTTTATGCGCCGGGCTATTCCAGACTTTGGTACGCTCTGATTGTTTTACGGAATCGGATTCTTTTTTTCGGGAGAAGCAGGAAAATTATACTATCGCAACGTTGCGAAATTGGGTAGAAGGGCAGAGTAGAGGTGTGATCGTTGTTTTTATTTTTTGATCGATAGTGATAAAATTTCTGTTACGCGTATGTCACATGAAAATCTTTATGGGGTTGTAATTCTTTTTATATCAATGATATAGAAGATCATTATGATATTCGCACGGTAGAGGAGGCACAATTTTCCCCGGTGTGCTCATAAGAGTGTTCTTGTCTTTGTGTTTTGTCCGTCTTGTTGTGATGCTATCAACGTTGGATTTTCCTGTTTTTCAATTTGAGGTAATCCTTTTCGATGTATCCGGATATCAGCGCGGTCGCTCCGGTTCGTTTCTGCACGAATGCTGCGGCAGCGGCGCCTTGCGTTTTTCTCTGTGAACAATGGTCCGTCAGGTTTTTCAGGAAGGCGAAGAGTGAGTCCTCGTCATGAACGACGGCTGCTCCTCCGGCGAGCAGAAGTTCCTGGGCTTCCGGAGAGTTATGGTATCGGGGGCCGAAGATTACAGGAATGCCGTAAACTGCGGGTTCCAGGGTGTTATGCACATTTACCCCGAATCCTCCGCCTATGTAGGCAATGGATCCGAGCCGGTAAAGTTCGGCAAGATAACCGGTCTGGTCGATAACGAGTACCTGCTGTTCCGGATCGAACGAGCGGTCGATAGCGGATGCCTTCATGAAGGAAATTTTCTGATTTTCGAGTTCGCGGCAGAGCCGCTGCATGTTCTCCGGATCAACCTGATGCGGCACCAGGATCAGGGAAGGTCTTTTTTCGAGCCGCAGCCACGCCGGCAGCAGAAAGGTTTCATCCCGTGGCCAGACGCTGCCTGCAATAAGAACCGTACGGTTTTCATAAAACCGTTTCAGGTGAGAGACCTTTTCGGTGTTGCGGGAGCGCAGAACTACCTGATCGAACCGGGGATCGCCTGCGGTTTCAGCCTCTCGGCAGCCGAACACTTCCCGGAATGCATGGGTATCCTTTGCCGAAACGGTGTAGATGTGATCGAACAGGTTGAACAGGCTTCGGTAAAATCCCTGCAGCAGGGGTTTGAAGTACTGCGAGTTTTCCTGGAGCACCGCTGCGGCAAGTATCATCCGGGTTCCCGCTTCTCTTGCTGCGAGCAGGTGATTCGGCCAGAAGTCGTAGCGCATCAGCATGAGGAGGTCGGGTTTCAGCAACGAGAGAAGGCGTTTCGCATTGCCCGGCGTGTCGATTGGAAGGTAGAAGACTGCTGATGCGCCGGAAAAGTTTTTACGGGCATTGTAGCCTGAATCTGAAAGAAAAGAGACGAAAACCGTAAGGTCGGGGTATTCTGACTGCAGTGAGGCTATGATCGGACGGGCCTGTTCAAACTCTCCGACCGATGCCGCATGTACCCAGAGCCGATAGGACGGAGTTGAGAGGGATTGCAGTTTCACTTCAAGTTCTTCGAACAGCTTTTTACGAACCGCGGTAAACGTGCGCAGTCGGGAGTTGAAACGGCTGAAGGGGCCGACGGCAGCAAAAAGAACGGGGCTTATGAAGCAGTATGTTTTCAGTGCGAATCCGCGCATATAAAGTTGGCTGTTGTTTGCCGTAAAGTTAACAAAAAAGGGTATGCCGACCTTGTCCTCAATCTGCCGCCGACGATTTTTCAGAGAGCCGGTTTGTAATTCGTACAAACTTATACGAAATTCAACAGGATCTTCAGACGCTTTCAGGATCGGTTCGTGCTTGAGAGCGTTTCACCTGTTAACGGGTTTTTGATATTTTGACTGATTTTTTACGTGATCTTAACGATGTTCAGCGCAGTGCAGTAACCGCGACGGAAGGGCCTGTGATGGTGCTTGCCGGCGCCGGTTCAGGGAAAACAAGGGTGATTACCTATCGCATTGCCCATCTCATCAGGAATAACGGAGTCACTCCATATAATATTCTCGCCCTGACCTTTACCAACAAGGCCGCAGGGGAGATGCGCCATCGCATCGATAAGCTTCTGCAGAGCGGGAGCGCCTCGGGACTCTGGATAGGAACCTTCCACTCGGTTTTCGCCCGGTTGCTGCGCAGCTACATCCACCTTATCGGCTACGACAGGAATTTCTCGATTTTCGATTCCGACGACAGTAAAAGCCTTATCCGTCAGTCGATGAACGAACTGGGCATCACGCATGATTCGCTGCCTGTCAATGCCGTGCAGTCGATTATCAGCAAGGCAAAAAACAGCTTCATCCTTCCTTCGGAGTTTCAGAGCAGGCCGGGCGATTACAACCAGCAGAAAGCGGCAAAGGTTTACGAGCTCTATACCAGAAAATTGCGCGAGAACAACGCGCTTGATTTCGACGATCTGCTCATCAAGCCGCTCGAGCTGTTCAGGGCTCATGAAGCCGTTCTCGGGGAGCTGCAGGAGACATTCCGATACATTCTCATCGACGAGTATCAGGATACCAACCGCGCGCAGTACCTTGCCGCAAAAATGCTCGGTGCGAAGCACCGAAATATTTTTGTCGTAGGCGATGACGCCCAGTCGATCTATTCATGGCGCGGCGCCGATATTTCCAATATCCTGAATTTTCAGGACGACTATCAGGACTCCCTGACCTTCAAGCTGGTGGAAAATTACCGGAGTACCGGAACGATTCTCCAGGCGGCCAACAGCGTCATCCGTAACAATCACCGCCAGATCAAGAAGGAACTCATATCCAATCGCAGCGCCGGGGAGCCGGTTACCCTGATCGAGGCTTACAACGAGCGGCAGGAGGGGGAAAAGGTTGCGGAGCATATCCGATCGATGCGCCAGAAGGATGGCCATGATTATTCGGGGTTTGCCGTCTTTTACCGAACCAACGCCCAGTCGAGGGTGCTGGAGGATGTGATGCGTCAGAACCGGATTCCCTACAGGATTTTCGGCAGCGTCTCTTTCTACAAGCGCAAGGAGATCAAGGACGCGGTTGCGTATCTTCGTTTTATTGTCAATGAACGCGACAACGAATCCCTGCTGAGAATAATAAATTTTCCTCCGAGAAAAATCGGCGACGTCAGTATCGCCAAACTGAAAGAGTACGCCGTACTGCAGGATTCCTCGCTTTACGATGCCATCCGCAACGCCGCCGAGGGGGGATTCCAGCAGCGTCTGGTGAACGCTCTGGAGAGTTTCAGCAGCGTGATCGAGAAGCTCAAGGAGCTGTCGGAGTATGGCAGCGTGTACGATGTGCTCAGCGAACTCTACAGCCTGACGGCGATTCCTGCGCAGCTTCAGGCCGAGAATACCGCCGAATCGCTCGCGCGATACGACAACCTTCAGGAACTGCTCTCGATGGCCAGGGATTTTTCCGACCACAATCCCGACTCGAGTTCTCTTGGGGATTTTCTTGAGAATATCTCCCTCGCTTCGGATTACGACGAGACCAGGGAGTCTGATAATTACGTGTCGCTGATGACCGTGCACGCTTCCAAGGGGCTCGAGTTTCCGGTCGTGTTCATTACCGGTATGGAGGAACGGCTTTTTCCGCTCAACACCTATGAGCAGGATGAGCTGGAGGAGGAGCGGCGGCTTTTTTATGTTGCCATGACGAGAGCCCAGGAAAAAATATTTCTTTCGTGGGCGCGTTCGCGTTATCAGTACGGTCAGCCCCAGCAGTGTTTGCGTTCGATGTTTGTAACTGAAATAGATGCTTCGATTGTGCGCACCGAAAGCGGTGAGATGATTTCCTGTCGAAGTTCCTCCGAGAGAGCCTCTTCTTCCGGAACCGCGACTTCAAGAGGCTTTCAGCCAAAAGCTCCTTCTCCGCAGAGCGGTATTCAGGCGCCCCGGCAGGAGAGCAAATCAGCATCGAAAGGGTTCCGGGCAGGCGCTATGGTACACCATGCATTGTTTGGTCCGGGCATGATTCTGGAAGTTCATGGATCCGGATCAGGGCAGAAAGTGAAAATCAGGTTCCTAACGGCAGGAGACAAAACGTTGATGGTGCAGTATGCCAATCTGAAAATTGTCGGTTAGGCCTCCGGTGCAATGAAGGGCCGCTCTTTTCTTTGTCGGGGTGGCGGGTAAAGAGAGCTGGCCCTGAAAAAAAGTATGAAGAGTTATAAACCGTTTAGCAGCATGAAAATCCTTTTCGGGGTACAGGGTACGGGAAATGGCCATATCAGCCGCAGCAGGGAGTTGGTCGCAAAACTCAGGGGGGTGGGCCACGAGGTCGAGGTGATCATCAGCGGAAGAAAAAAAGAGGAACTCAAAGAGATCGATGTTTTTGATCCCTATCGGGTGATGAAGGGGCTCACGCTGGTGACCTACAGGGGCAGGATGAACTATATGGAGACCATGTTCCAGCTCGATTTCGCAAGGCTCATGAACGATGTGCTCACGCTTGACACTTCAGGCTTGGACCTGATCATCACCGATTTCGAGCCGATTACCTCGATGGTTGCCAAAATTCGCAATATTCCAAGCGTAGGGTTCGGCCACCAGTACGCCTTCCGTTTCAATATCCCTTTTGTAAAAGGGAACATATTCGAGCGCTACACCCTTCTGAACTTCGCGCCGGCCCGTTACAATGCCGGACTGCACTGGAGCCATTTCAACCAGCCGATCTTTCCGCCGGTCATTCCGGCCAGCCTGTACGCCAGGCGGACGGTCGATCTCCTGCCTGCCAAGGTTCTGGTCTATCTGCCTTTCGAGGAGGTGGACGATGTCACCGAACTCGTCCGTCCATTTGGCCGTTACGAGTTCTATATCTACGGAAAGGTAAAGAGCGATTCCGACGAAGACCATCTGCATTACAGGAGTTACTCGCGTGAAGGGTTTCTCCGCGATCTGATGGAGTGTAATGGCGTTGTCTGCAATGCGGGCTTCGAGCTTCCCGGCGAGGCGCTGCATCTCGGCAAAAAGCTTCTGCTCAGGCCTCTCGACGGGCAGATAGAGCAGGAGTCGAATGCGCTCGCCATGGTCGAGTTGCAATACGGCATGGCCATGCATTCTCTTGACGGGGTTGTGCTTGCCGATTGGCTGCAGCTGCCCGGACGCGAGCCGCTGAACTACTCCCGTACGGTCGATTATATTGCCGAATGGATCGGAAGCGGCGACTGGGACGGGCTTTCCCGATATACGGAAGCCGCATGGAAGGCAACATTCTGAACAAAGAGAAACGCATGAGGTGCCCATGAAATTCAGGGATATGGTAACCCGCAGCAGGAGCTACCGCCGTTTCGATACATCCTTCCGGCTCGATGACGGGCAGCTTGCCGATCTGGTGGAGCTTGCCTGTTACGTGCCATCTTCAAGAAACCTGCAGCCGCTGAAATATGTCGCCGTCTCGAATTCCGAATCGTGCGCGGACGTTTTCGGATGCCTGTCGTGGGCCGGCTATCTTACCGACTGGCATGGCCCTGTCGAGCACGAGCGTCCTGCGGCATACCTTGTCATGCTCTGTGACCTTGAGATCGCTTCAGGCGCGGCCTGTGACAGCGGTATTGCCGCTCAGACCATTCTGCTCGGGGCAACCTCGATGGGCCTTGGCGGTTGCATTGTGGCTTCGGTCGAGCGCGACCGACTGCGTTCTCTCCTGGGCATCCCCGACCGTTTTGCAATTGAATTTGTGCTTGCTCTGGGTAAACCCGTTGAACCGGTCGTGATCGACCAGATGCGGGAAGAGGGCGATGTGCGTTACTACAGGGACGCTCACGGTATTCACCATGTTCCCAAGAGAACCATCGAAGAGGTTCTGCTGCAGTTCCGCTAACCTGCGCCAATTCGAGAGTCATGATCGATATCGGCGAACTGCTGAGGGCTTACAGGGAGGGATATTTTCCCATGTCCGATCCGTCTGATGGAAAGCTGTACTGGTGCCAGCCTTACAATCGGGCTATTGTACCGATGGAGCGCTATCGGCCTTCACGCGATGTGCGGCGTCTTCTCCGCCGCAATGATTACCGGGTTCGATTCAATACCGATTTTGAAGGAGTGATTCGAGCCTGCGCCGCTCCCCGCCGGAATGCTGGCGAAACCTGGATTTCCGAAGATATTATCGAGTCATATCTGGAACTGAACCGTCTCGGTATTGCGCACAGTGTGGAAAGCTGGTATGGCGACGAGCTTGCCGGAGGTCTCTACGGCTTGGCCATAGGAGGAGCCTTTTTCGGGGAGTCTATGTTTTACCGCCGCTCATATGCTTCTCAGATCGCTTTTGATCGCCTGGTGGTGCATCTTCAGAAGAGAGGCTATCTTCTGCTCGATGCCCAGATCATGAATCCGCATCTGCAGAAACTCGGCGCGGTCGATATTCCCCATAAAGCATATATGGAAATGCTCGAGGCCGCTCTTCATAAAAAGATTCCCTTTCTCTAAAGAGGGAAAAGTGGTACCTTAAAAGATATTCTGTTTTGAGGAAACGTGAGTTTATAAAGGGAGTATTGCCATATGTTGTCGAGAGACTTAACGGAAAACCAGTCTCAGCCGAGAGTCATAATCTATTCAGGAAAGGGCGGAACGGGTAAAACCACGATATCCTCTTCGACGGCAGTAGCTCTTGCCCGGCAGAACAAGAAGGTTCTCATCATGTCTTCTGATCCTGCCCATTCGCTTTCCGATGTTTTCAATACGCAGATCAGCCGTAACGATCCGCAGAAAATCGAAAACAACCTCTATGGTCTGGAGGTCGATACGATTTATGAGCTGAAAAAAAACATGTCCGGCTTCCAGAAGTTCGTTTCCTCTTCCTACCAGAATAAGGGAATCGACAGCGGCATGGCTACCGAACTTACCACGCAGCCCGGCCTCGATGAGATTTTCGCGCTCAGCCGCCTTGTCGATGAGGCGCAGTCGGGCAAATGGGACGCCCTGGTGCTCGATACTTCGCCGACCGGCAATACCCTGAGACTGCTTGCCTATCCGGAAATCATCATTGGCGGTAATATGGGCAAACAGTTCTTCAAGCTTTACAAGAGCATGTCGTCACTGGCCCGTCCTCTGAGCGGCAACTCCATACCCGATGAGGACTTTTTCAACGAGATCAACGTTCTGCTCAAGCAGATGGAAGATATCAACAAGTTCATTCTCAGTCCGGAGGTTACCTTCCGCCTGGTGCTGAACCCCGAGAAGCTTTCCATTCTTGAGACCAAGCGTGCGTACACCTTCGTGCACCTTTACGGCATCAACATCGACGGTATCGTCATCAACAAAATTCTGCCGACCTCTCGTACCGTGGGAGAGTATTTTGAGTTCTGGAGCGAGCTGCACAGCAAATATCTTATGGAGATCGACAACTCCTTCTATCCTACTCCCGTTTTTCGTTGCAATTTGCAGCGGACCGAGCCGATCGGGACTGACGCGCTTCATGAGATCAGCAAGCTGGTGTTCGGAGAGGAAGTTCCGGATAAAATTTTCTACTCCGGCAAGAATTTCTGGATCGAGACCCGCAAGAATGCCGTTACGGAAGATCATCGGGAAATTCTCTGCATCAAGATTCCGTTTCTCAAGGATGCCGAAGATGTAAAGGTTGAGCGGATGGGTACCGACATTGCCGTTACCGTTGACCGGGCCCAGAGAGTCATTACCCTTCCACGAGCGCTGTACAGCCTTGAACTCGAAAAATATATCCGCGAGGATAATTTGCTTCGGGTTGTTTTCAGAGAGCTTCCTGTCGAAAAAGAGGAGGTGGAACTGAGTGTCAATAAAAACATGCTCGACAAACTTCGTTCAATGAGAAGACTGAAGATATAGGGCATAACCGGGACTTGCCGTGTGCTCTGGTAAAAATTACCCGTAAACTGTTTAAGTTTTCACGGGAATCTCGTATCTTCTTGGTTTAAATTGTCGAACTAACGGGAAATTCACCCCAACATTTGTTAAAGAATCAGCTTGCATCATGTCCGATAAATCGCACTATGGTTTACTGAAAGGGAAAAAAGGAATTGTCTTCGGTCCGCTTGATGAAAGCAGTATCGGGTGGCAGATAGCGCTTCACGCTCACCAGGAAGGCGCCGAAATTGCTATTTCCAATGTCGCGACCGCGTTACGTTTCGGCAATATCGAAGAACTTTCCTCACTCTGCGGAAATGCACCGGTTATCGTGTGCGACGCTTCTAAAAATGAGGATGTCGATGCCTGTTTTCGGGAGATGAAAGAGAAGATCGGTTCTGTTGATTTTATTGTGCATTCCATCGGTATGTCACAGAATATCCGCAAACAGCTTCCGTATGAGGATCTCAACTACGAGTGGTTCATGAGAACACTCGATGTTTCGGGACTATCTCTGCACAGGCTGGTTGCCTATGCGCTGAAAAACGAGGCGATAAACGACAACGGAAGCGTTGTCGCGCTTTCCTATATAGCATCACAGAGGAACTACTGGACATACTCGGATATGGGCGATGCCAAATCCCTGCTCGAGTCCATTGCCCGCAGTTTCGGGCCGAGGCTTGCCCAGCGGGGTATTCGCATCAATACCATATCCCAGAGCCCTACCTATACGAAAGCCGGAAGCGGTATTCCCGGCTTCGATAAAATGTATGAATACAGCGACCTCATGTCGCCGCTTGGTAATGCTTCCGCAGAGGAGTGTGCAGAGTACACAATGACCCTGCTCAGCGATCTTTCAAGAAAAGTTACCATGCAGAACCTCTTTCATGATGGCGGTTACAGCTCGATGGGAGCTACCATTCCCATGATCAAACTTGCCCATGAGGTTCTCAATGACAGCGAACTTGCCGCAAAAGTCGGCCTTGATGAATTCAAACCATCATCAGAGAGGTAAGCGCATCGCTGTATCGTTCCCTATTACTCAAAATAGATACTCTCCAGCCCTTTCCTGAAGAGCAGGGCATTGATTTTTCTGCCTCTCACAAGGCATAGCAGCAGTTACTGCAGGATACCTTTCGGGGTATCCTGATTTATCGTGGTATTTTCGGCAGAGTGATCGACACGATCTTGTGTTTTATGCACTTCCTGTCGCCGGACGCAGTACGTTCAGTATCATCATACAAGAAAAAAGCAGAATATTCCGTGTATTTATGTATACGGACAGGTCATTTCTCTGCCGGATTTGTGATGGCGGACTTTCTTTTTTTGTTCCATTGCATTTTTAATACAACACATAAAACAACAGTAGATATGGCAACAACGTCTAAAATTATCTATACCAAGATCGATGAGGCGCCCGCTTTGGCGACCTATTCCCTTCTGCCGGTTATTCAGGCATTCTCCAGGGGAACCGGCGTCGAAGTTGAGACAAGGGATATTTCCCTTGCCGGCAGGATTATTGCCAACTTCCCGGATAATCTTGCCGACGACCAGAAAATTTCAGATCAGCTTGCCGAACTTGGCGAGCTTGCCCTGAAGCCTGAAGCCAACATTATCAAACTGCCCAATATCAGCGCCTCGATTCCTCAGCTCAAAGCTGCCATCAGGGAGCTGCAGGATCACGGGTACAAGGTGCCCGACTACCCTGAAGCTCCGGCAACCGATGCAGAAAAAGAGATTCAGACCCGTTATGCGAAAGTACTCGGCAGCGCCGTAAACCCCGTTCTGCGTGAAGGCAACTCCGATCGTCGGGCACCGCTTTCGGTGAAACAGTTCACAAAGAAGCACCCGCACAGGATGGGCGCATGGAGCAGCGATTCCAGGTCGCACGTGGCTTTCATGAAAGATGGCGATTTCTACGGCAGCGAGAAATCCCTTACAGTCGGAGCCCCGACCAGCGTACGTATCGAGTTCGTCGACGGCAGCGGCAACGTCAAGGTGCTCAAGGAAAAAACTGCACTGCTTGAAGGCGAAGTTATCGATACCGCAGTGATGAACGTTCGCTCACTGCGTCAGTTTTTCGCCGATCAGATTGCAGACGCCAGAGAGTCCGGCATTCTCCTTTCGCTGCATCTGAAGGCTACCATGATGAAAGTTTCCGATCCGGTCATGTTCGGTCATGCGGTTACGGTATTCTTCAAGGATGTGTTCGAAAAACATGCGGCCGTGATCAAGGAACTCGGCGTGAACGTCAATAATGGACTTGGCGATCTGTACGCTAAAATCCAGAATCTTCCGGAAGAGCAGCGTGCCGGGATCGAGGCTGACATACAGGCTGTTTACCCTTCCCGTCCGGCGCTTGCCATGGTCGATTCCGACAAGGGCATCACCAATCTGCACGTGCCGAACGATATTATCGTGGACGCCTCGATGCCGGTTGTCATTCGTGATGCAGGTAAAATGTGGGGTCCGGACGGCAAGCTGCACGACACCAAAGCCATGATTCCCGATCGCTGTTATGCAACCATGTACCAGGCGATGGTAGAAGATTGTCAGAAAAACGGAGCATTCGATCCTGCCGTTATCGGCACCGTGCCTAATGTCGGACTGATGGCCCAGAAAGCCGAAGAGTACGGTTCACACGACAAAACCTTCATGGCCCCGGGCAATGGCTCTATCCGCGTCGTTGACGCATCCGGTTCCGTCCTGATGGAGCAGAAGGTTGAAGAGAACGATATTTTCAGAATGTGCCAGGTGAAGGATGCGCCGATTCGCGACTGGGTGAAACTTGCCGTCAACCGTGCAAGAGCGACCGGATCTCCGGCCGTGTTCTGGCTCGACAGCAATCGTGCACATGACAGCGAGATCATAGCCAAGGTGAACGAGTACCTCAAAGAGCACGATACAACCGGCCTTGAGATCTGTATTCTTCATCCGGTCGAAGCCATGAAGTTCACTCTCGAACGGTTCAGGGCCGGCAGCGATACCATTTCGGTGACAGGTAACGTGCTTCGCGACTATCTGACCGATCTGTTTCCGATCATCGAACTTGGCACCAGCGCGAAGATGCTCTCCATCGTTCCGCTTATGAACGGCGGCGGGCTTTTCGAAACCGGCGCAGGCGGTTCCGCTCCGAAACACGTGCAGCAGTTCCAGAAAGAGGGCTACCTTCGCTGGGATTCACTGGGCGAGTTTTCGGCACTTGCCGCATCGCTGGAGCACCTCGCAAAGGCATTCAATAACAGCAAAGCCCAGGTGCTTGCCGATACGCTCGACCAGGCTATCGGTAAATTCCTCGATAACAGTAAATCGCCGGCTCGCAAGGTAGGCCAGATCGACAATCGCGGAAGCCACTTCTATCTTGCTCTTTATTGGGCACAGGCGCTCGCGGCACAGAGCGCGGATCAGGAGCTTCAGGCCCGATTTGTCGAAGTTGCCGGGCAGCTTGCCGAAAACGAGGAGAAGATCAACGCAGAGCTCATCGGAGCGCAGGGAAGTCCGGTCGATATGGGCGGCTACTACCATCCGAACGACGAACTGACCAGAAAGGCCATGCGTCCGAGCGCTACGTTCAATGCGATCATAGACGCGCTGTAACCGGTTGATCTGCAGCAACCCTCTTAAACAGCGAAGCCCGGTTCACACTCCGGGCTTCGCTGTTTTTTTTTTGGTATTCGACCGATCGGTCGGATCACTCCCTTTCTTCAGGTTCTTCAGCCCAGGCATATAAAAACCCGTCGGAGCCGAACCTGTTGACGATGTCCTCAATATCTCCCTTTGACACGACGAAACAGCCGTTGCTTCTGCCAATTCTCGGCCCGTTCAAGGTGACGAGATTGAGGAGAATGTAGCGCAACGACACGTAGTCGGCCGAGTGCAATACGATATCACGACGGAAAGCATTTCCGTTGCGGCCCGGTTCGAGTCCTTCGAGCCGCATCGCCATTCCGTGGTCGCCTCGGTAGGGATCGAGCACCCGGTAGAGTCCCGGACTGCTCATATTCGATTCGGGAGTATCTGAAAAAAAACGGGCATACAGTTCTCCGGATCTTTTGCCGTGCGCGACGAGATGGAAGGTCTGTTCTCCTGTTTTCAGGTCGATGAGCGCCATCCGCTTCAGATAAGAGGGTTTCGAGTAATCTGCGACAGCGAGCATGCGGGGGCGCTCCTGCGGGTGTTCTGCCCGGTAGGCATCGAGTGCTGAAAATGCCGCACGATAGGCTTCGGGCGACACTTTTTCCTGAACGAAGAGCAGGATTGTTCCTGTGAGGAGGAGCAGCGTAAGGAGGCCTGAAAATGCGATGATCGTTCTTTTTATGAACATGCTTTAGAGAACTTATCCGATTTTTCTGACGAACGTGCCGTTCCGGAACTCCTCGAATGCCTGCCGCAGTTCTTCGCGGGTGTTCATGACGATCGGGCCATGCCAGGCGACCGGTTCGTTGAGCGGATTGCCGGAAATCAACAGGATGCGTATCGGATCCTCTTCGGTTGTTATGGTGAGGCTATCTCCGTCGCTGAAGAGCACGAGGGTTTCATTTTCAAGCAGGGGAGAGGTCTCCATGTCGAAATAACTCGCGCCTTCGGCGTCGTACCCGAACGGTTCTTCCTGATGACAGAACACTCCTTTTCCGGCAATGACGTACGCGAACGCTTTTCGTCCTCCGGGAACAGCACAGGTATAGCTGACGCCAGGAGGCAGGGTAATGTCGAGATACTCGGGGTTGATGGCAATGCCGGTGACCGGTCCGGAGGTTTCACCATGTCTGCCGCAAATGATGCGGATCTCCACTCCGTTATCCTGATGGAGCACGGGAATTTCAGAGGACTTGATATCCCGGTAGCGGGGCGGAGACATTTTTTCGGACGCAGGCAGGTTCGCCCAGAGCTGGAAGCCCGCCACTTCACCACGCTCATTGCCGAAAGGCATCTCTTCGTGAATTATTCCGCTTCCGGCAGTCATCCACTGTACCCCTCCGCCGGAAATGATTCCCCGGTTGCCCATGCTGTCGGCATGTTCGACATATCCGTCAAGCACATAGGTGATGGTTTCCATACCGCGATGCGGATGCCAGGGAAAGCCTTTCAGGTACTCTTCAGGATTTGACGAACGGAAATCGTCGAGCAGCAGAAAGGGATCGAAGAGTGGGAGCTGGCTGAACCCGAAAGCGCGTTTCAGGAGCACCCCGGCACCCTCGATAACCGGTTTGCTTTTGAACACCTTCAGGATTTTTCTCGGGCTATCCATCGCTGCGCTCCGTTTTATTGACGCGAAAAAGCTCTATTTACTGAGAACCTTCTTATGGGGCTTACAAGTTCAATGCTCGCGAGATGATTGAAATAGAGCTGTTCTGTCTCGCAGGTAATGCGTAACTTGCCTGAACAGGTTGTTTCAGTAAATAAAATGCGTTAAAGAAAAAAGGCATGGCACAGAAAACCGTAAAGGTGATGTTCATCGGAGATGTTGTCGGGACTCCGGGTTTGAAAATGGTCGATTTATGGCTTAAAAATTTCATAAAAAAATATAACGTCGATTTTGTCGTCTGCAATGGCGAAAATGCTCATCACGGAAAGGGAATGAGCCTTGAGGCGCTCGGACAGCTTCTCGAAGCCGGTGTCAACGTCGTGACCGGAGGGAACCATACCTGGAGCAATTTCAACTTTTTCGATACCCTGAAAACCCATCCGCAGGTTCTGCGTCCGTTGAACTATCCCAAGGGCACCTACGGCAGGGGTTACGGTATTTACAAGCTTCCCGAAGGGATGGGAGATATTGCCGTGATCAATCTTCAGGGAAGAACCTTCATGTACCCGATCGACTGTCCGTTCAGAACCGCAGACTGGGTGCTCAAGCAGATAAAGGAGCAGATCAGGGAACAGGTTCGTTTTATTATCGTCGATTTTCATGCGGAAGCCACGGCTGAAAAGATCGCACTCGGCTGGTACCTCGACGGACGGGTGTCGGCGGTTCTCGGAACCCATACCCATATACAGACGGCCGATGAACGTATTCTGCCCAAAGGCACCGGATACTGCTCGGACGCGGGAATGACCGGCCCGCATCACTCGGTTATCGGCATGCAGATCAAATCGGCAACCGACAGAATGCTTTTTCAGACGCCCCACAAGTATGAATGCGCCGAAGACGATGTTCATTTTGCCGGAATCGTGCTCTCCCTCGACCGCTCGAGCGGAAAAACTGTCGGGATTCAGCGGATTTTCTACCCGGAATTCGATCGAGGCGAGATAGCGGAAGATCGTGTTACATGTTAGGTGGGAAGGGTTAAGTGTTATGGGTCAGGATCTGGTTATGGAAAAGATAGCTTAAGAGGGGAAAAGGCGGGCCGGAAGCCCGCTTCCCATCTTAGCCTGTAACACTAAGGGTTTATTCGTAAATAAATTGAATATTATGTGATAATGCGTTATCTTCTCTTTCATACATAATTCATTGTAAAGAGTGGAGATAATGGCAAAAACAAATTCATGGGAAGTCTCTGATGCGTTTTGGGAAATGGTGGAACCATTAATCCCTCCTCCCGAAAGAGATGCCAACAAGGAATACAAACGAAAAACCGGCGGAGGCAGAAAACCAATACCGTCAAGAACGATTTTTGAAGCTATTATGTACGTTCTACGAACAGGATGCCAGTGGCAGGCGCTGCCGAAAGAACGCTTCGGTAGTCCCAGTGCAATTTATACTCACTTTGCCCGATGGCAACGAGTTGGTTTTTTTCTCGCTCTGTGGCGTTTAGGCTTGGCCGAATATGATGAAATGGAAGGCATCGCCTGGCGTTGGCAAAGCATGGACGGATCCATGAGTAAAGCTCCTGTTGCAAAAGAAGCTGTTGGACGCAATCCAACAGATCGTGGAAAAAAAAGGAACCAGGCGTCATCTATTGGTGGACGAGCGTGGAGCCCCGCTCTCGATAGTCGTAACCGGAGCAAATCGGCATGATGTAACGCAGCTTGACAAGGTTCTTGATTCCATAGTTATAGCAGCGGTCGAAGACCGAACAAAATCCTTGTGCTGATCGAGGTGATGCAGGAAAACCCCCAGTGCTTATCATCACCGATCATGAATACATGCCGCATGTTAAACAGCGAAATGAAGAGATTGAGGAAAAAAAGAACAACCCGAATTTCAAGGTTTGTCGAAGTTTGCCATTCTTGGCTCAATCGGTTCAGCAAGATCCTTATACGCGTTGAAAAACTTACTGTGCGATATGAAGCTTTATTGCACATGGCTGCTGCTATTATCGCATACAGAAAAATCGGCATTATTTACGAATAAGTTCTTGCCGCTTGGCCCGTAACCCGATATTCCGCAAAGCGACAGCGAGCATACTTCTGTTGGCCCTGCGAACGATCCTCCTCTTCCCGGCTACTGAATATCGACTTCCCGCTCACCGCCCACGATCCGTTACCGATCCTCCATACCGCCAAAAATAACAATAATAAGGAACGTCCCCTGTTTACGAGATGGCTAGGAGGTTGAAAATCGTTTTACGTATCAGGAAAAAGCGGAAGCAGGTTCACGACCCACTTCCGCTTCTCCAGCTGACCGCTCACTGCCTGCAATCTTCGCTCTTATCTCCCGCGAAGCGATACTCCCGGATTCTTCGTATCCGATACTCCGCAAAGCGAAAGCGAGCATACTCCCGCTCGCCCTGCGAACGATCCTCCTCTTCCCGGCTACTGACTCCCGGGCTTTCCGCTTACGGCCGACTGCCAACTGCCCACAATCTTCCTACCTCACTCCCTGCTCGAACTCTTCGGCGACGATGACGTCATCTTCGCTTCCGATGTAGAGCGGCGTTCTCTGATGCAGAGCGGTCGGCTGGAGATCGAGAATCCGATTTCGGCCGTCGGTTGCTCTGCCGCCGGCCTGCTCGCATATAAAGGCGAGAGGGTTGGCTTCATACATGAGCCGAAGTTTTCCATTTGTGTGCGTGGTCGTCGGAGGATAGACAAAGACTCCGCCGGTCAGGAGATTGCGGTGGAAGTCCGCGACCAGCGAGCCGATGTAACGGGTGCTGTACGGACGGCCTGTCGCCGGGTCTTCCTCTTTGATGTAGTCGAGATATTTTTTTGTGCCTTCGTTGAACTGGGCGTAGGAGCCTTCGTTGATCGAGTAATATTTACCGGTTTTCGGGGTAACGATGTTTTCGTGGGAAAGAAGGAACTCGCCGATGGTCGGGTCATAGGTGAACCCGTGTACGCCGTTGCCGGTGGTGTAAACCATGACGACCGATGAACCGTAGATAACGTAACCGGCGGCAACCTGCTCGCTGCCGCGCTGCAGGCAGTCGCTGATGCTTGCCTTGCCGGGATCGTCGCCTTTGAGCTTGTAAATGGAGAAAATGGTTCCCACGCTGACGTTGACATCGATATTCGACGAGCCGTCAAGCGGGTCGAAAAGCAGCGCGTAATTGCCTGTTTCATTCTTTGGAGGAATGATGATGCCGTCGTTTTCCTCGGAACCCATCACGGCGAAGCGCCCATGCTGTCCGATGGCGTTGATGATCTTTTCGTTTGCGAACAGATCGAGTTTTTTTACCTCTTCACCCTGAACATTGGTGGAGCCTGCAAAACCGAGAATATCGACAAGGCCGGCCCGTACCACTTCGCGCCGAACCAGTTTTGCGGCAAATGCCACATCGGTGAGAAGATCGGTCAGTTCGCCGCTCGCTTCAGGGAATAATTTCTGTTGTTCAAGAATGTGCCGTTCGATGGTGACAAGGTTCATGGCTGTTCTGGTTCCTTTGGTTGAGAATCATTTCGAGGTAATCGTCTGTGAGAGTGTGGACTTACAATGTAGGGTATTCAGCTGATTTTTCAAACGTTCGGACCCCCGGCAATTTGTACCGCTTTTTGTTAAGAGCCGTCGAAAGTGTTATATACTCTCTCATTCTGATCCGTAAGACTCTATCCTATCTTCATGAAACGCTACAGCTGGGTACGGCTTGAACCACAGGAAAAGCAGGTTTCTCTTCTGGCTGGCGCGATCAATGTCAGCCATCCTCTTGCGCGGGCATTATGCAATAGGGGGATAACCACGTTTGAAGAGGCCAAAACATTTTTTCGCCCTTCAATCAGCCAGCTCTCATCTCCCTTTATGCTGCAGAATATGGAGCGTGCGGCAGAACGGGTTATTGCCGCATTGAACAACCGTGAAAAAATTCTGCTTTACGGCGACTATGACGTGGACGGAACAACCGGCACGGCGCTGCTCTGTTTGTTTCTCAGGGAGCAGGGGGCAGAAGTTTTCTACTATATCAACGACCGGTTTACCGAAGGATACGGTCTTTCTTCAGAGGGTATAGCGTATGCCGAAAAATCCGGGGTATCGCTCATCATTACGGTCGATTGCGGCATTCGGGCCGGAGAGGCTATTGAGCGTTGCGCAATGTCCGGTATCGATGTAATTGTCTGTGACCACCATGAGCCGGATGAGTTGCCTCCCGCCTTTGCCATTCTCAACCCCAAGGTGCCTGAGTGTACCTATCCATTCCGGGAGCTTTGCGGCTGTGCAGTCGCTTTTCGTCTCGTTCAGGCCGTTGCGGAACGACTTGGCGCCGGCGAAGAGAGCTGGATGCAATATCTCGATCTTGTCGCCATAGCAACAGCCGCCGATATGGTGTCGCTGGAAAAGGAGAACCGCATTCTTGTCAATGAGGGGCTGAAGAGAATCAGGATATCACCGCGAAAAAGCCTTTCCGGCATGCTCTCTGTAATGGGAATCGATGCCGGTACGATGACCATGTATCATATAGCTTTCGGCCTCGCGCCCCGGATCAATGCCGCAGGACGGATGCATTCGGCACATCTTGCCGTTGAATGGCTGCTTGCGGCAACGGAAACAGGGGCTCTTGAGACAGCGGAAGCGCTTGACCGGATGAATCTGGAGCGTCGTGAGATCGATACTGCTATTTTTGCAAGGGCAGACAAAATGATCGAGGGGCATTTCGCTTCATACTGTTCTTCAATTGTGCTCTACGATGAAGAGTGGCATCTTGGCGTGCTCGGCATCGTCGCTTCCAGAATGCTTGAAAAGTATTACCTGCCGACCGTAATCATGGGCAGCATGAACGGCATGATCAAAGGCTCGGTGAGGAGCGTCGAGGGGATCAATATTTATGAGGTTCTCCAGGAGTGCAGCGATCATCTCGTTCAGTTTGGCGGCCATAACCAGGCTGCCGGCATAACGCTCAGGCCGGAAGATCTTGCCGGCTTCAGAAAGAAGTTCGACAAAATATGCGCAGGTCTGCTTCCCGCGGATAAGCGGCAGAAAGAGCTCGTCATCGATTCGTCGCTGCAGCTCGAAGAGATTACTGCCAATTTCATGAA
This sequence comes from Pelodictyon luteolum, assembly GCA_020721225.1. GTDB lineage: Bacteria > Bacteroidota > Chlorobiia > Chlorobiales > Chlorobiaceae > Chlorobium > Chlorobium luteolum_C. The sequence goes on from DYNE01000034.1 coordinate 20,523, forward strand.
TGTGCTCGATCAGTTTGCTCCATACGGGTTTGGAAACCGCGAACCGGTTTTCGAGACTTCTGCGGCAGTGCTTGCCGGGCGTCCTCGATTGCTTAAGGAAAAGCATGTGAAGTTTTCGGTTCGGGACGGAAACGGACGTCTTTTCGATGTGATCGGGTTTGACCGGAAGGATGTTTTTCAGCTTCTCGACGCCGATCCGGGCATGCGGTTCTCGATGGTGTACTCCCTCGAGAAAAGAAGCTGGAATAACCGCGAACAGTGGCAGCTTCGGCTCAAGGATCTTGATGCCGGGAAAGCCGGATCCGTTTCCTGAGGATTTTTCCTTATCGGGTTCGGCAAGGCAGCGCTGCCGGGTTACCGCGCCGGAAATTGAAAAGGCTGCTATCGAGAATCAGCTGTTCCTCCGCTTTCTTCCTCTCTTTTGTGCGCCCCAACAACAGTTGAGGCTATTTATCGTACCTCTCTTCGCGGAGAAACAGTCTCCGGCTCCGACAAGGAAGTTCTCCATATGCAGGGAAGCCGCAATGCGGTAACACGGACGCTGGCATGGTCGGGTCATGCAGGGCTGCCGAACGATATTGTTTCAGGCCTTTTCCGAAGGATTTTGGTGCCGGGAATGGAGGATATATAAGCGCCCCGCACGAACGTACAGGGCGCCTGAGGAAAAAACGGGAGACGGATTACTTGTTTTTCGATACTACGGTAGCCATAAGCGAGGCTTCGCAGACCAGTTCGCCCCGGACAAAGGCTTTTGCGTCGAACTGGCAGACGGTTCTGCGTTTGTTGGTCATGACGGCTTCGATAACAAGCGTGTCGCCGGGCAGAACCGGTTTTCGGAAGCGGGCCTTGTCGATGCCCATGAAATAGACCACGCTCTCCTTGATGTTTTCGTTGCCGTTCAGCATCATGATGCCGCCTGTCTGGGCCATGGCTTCGAGTATCAGAACGCCCGGCATGATCGGATTGCCGGGGAAGTGCCCCTGAAAGAAGGGCTCGTTCATGGTGACGTTCTTGATGGACACGATCTTTTCGTCGAGCTTGAACTCGACAATCTTGTCGATCAGGAGGAACGGATAGCGGTGGGGCAGGATGTTCTGAATGGCATTGATATCGAAAACAACCCCGGCCTTTTTCTCATGCTGATACTGCCGGGCGAGTTTATTGCGATCGGCATACTTTTTCAGCTGTTTGACAAATTCCACGTTTGATGCATGTCCCGGTCTTGCGGCGAGAACCTGGGCCTTGATCGGCATGCCGAGAAGGGCTATGTCGCCAAGCATGTCAAGCAGCTTGTGCCGTGCCGGTTCATTGGTGAAGCGCAGTTCCCGGTTGTTCAGTATGCCGTTTTCTCCGGTTGCGAGTTTGTCGTTTCCAATGCCGAGTTTTTCGCCAAGCGCTTCGAGTTCGTCTTTCTGCATGGTTTTATCGACAATGACGACCGCGTTGTCGATATCTCCGCCTTTGATGATTCCCTGATTTGCCAGCGCTTCCACTTCGCTCAGAAAGCAGAAGGTCCGGCTTGGCGCGAAGTCCTGCATGAACTCTTTCTGGAGATCGAAAAGCCCGGAATGCTGCGAGCCGAGAGCCGGATTTTTATAATCGACCATAACCGTCACTCTGAAGCTGTCCAGCGGCAGGGCGACAATATCGACGCTGTTTTTCGTGTCGTGATATTCTACGGTTTCATCGATGACCAGATAGTTTTTAGGTTCATCCTGCTCGACGATTCCGACGCTCAGAAGCCGTTCGGCAAATGGCAGCGAACTGCCGTCCATGACCGGAGGTTCGGGGCCGCTCATTTCTATCCGGCAGTTGTCGATCTGCAGCCCGTAAAGGGCGGCAAGAACATGTTCTGTTGTGTGAATCTTCACGTCGTTGACGGCAATGGTCGTCCCCCTGAGGACATCGACGACGTTTTCAATCAGGGCGGGAATTTCAGGCTGGTCGTCAAGATCGGTACGTATAAAACGGTAACCGTAATTGACCGGGGCCGGTTTGAAGGTGATGATGCATTCCTTTCCGGTATGCAGTCCCGAGCCCTGAAGCGAGACTTCTTTTTGCAGGGTGCGCTGGTGAATAAGCATAGTGTGGTCGTTACTTCCGTTGTCCGGCAGGAGACGTTGGAATGTGGAATCTGTTGAAAAAGCTGAAAACTCTTAAGATAAGAAAGAAGACATCTGTTTCAAATTGCGTTACACTCAGTCATATCATCGTACCTGTCTGATGATATTGTTTTCGTAACGCAGCACATTCATGGAACGATTGACGTTGCCACCGTCAAAAGCGTAGTCCGTATAATGCGCTCTGAAGCGGGGCGATTGCTGCAGGGCTTTGACAAGCGCCTTGTTCCCTTTTAGGGGTTTGACTGAAAGCAGATTCAAAAGATAGTCGAGTGTGTCGTAACCATACCAGAAATGAGAGGAAACCGGACTGTTCCACAAGAGTTTCTGGCTTTTTGAAAGCTCTGCTGTCGTTGCTGCATCGGCTGAGAGATAGTAATCGCTGAAAAAGGTTATGCCTTTCGGAAGGCTTGCCCTGAAGCGGTTGAATACATCCTGCTCTCCCCAGATTCCGGACCCCAGAATCCGGTCGTACCCCGTTTTTGACGAGATGAGCAGACCGATCGTTTTATCGATAACCGCACTGTTGTCCATGGGCAGATAGAGGCTGCCCAGGCTTTTTCCCCAATGAAGGCCTGTTGCCTGCCTTAAAATCAAGGAGTCGGCATTGGTTCCGCTCAATGAGGCATAAATAACCGTTTTGGTACCGGCCAGTTTCATTTCATCAAGAAAGCCCTTGGCCATCTCTTCAAGATAGGGCGTTTTTTCGGCTATAGCGGCAGCGACTGAAGGTTTTGTTGTTTTTAGCAGTTCACGGGCGGCAATGCGGCCTCGTTCCTCATGCGTTGGATTAAGCTGGAAACACCAGGAATTGTTTTCGGTGATCAGTCTGTCGGTTGCCGTAGGCGTGATGAGTGGTATATTTGCATGTTTAACCGCTTGCGAGGCATCAACGGTTTCGGCACTGAAAATCGGTCCGAGAATGATTGCCGGTTTATGCGCTTCGATCAGTTTTGTTGCCGCAAGAGAGGCTCCGTTCTTTTCGTTTCCGGAAGTCGATACCGTCATCATATTGAGCAGCTGTTCCGGTTTCGTAATCTGATGCTTCAATTGCCGGTTGTACAATCCGTAGAAAACCCGGTTTCCTGCAGGCAGAACGGATGACCGGCTGTAAACCGGGAATTCGAGGGGAAGGAGAACGCCTATTCGCTGTTCTTTCATGGTTCCATTGTCAACCGTTTTTTCCTGGTTTTTCAGCGATTCAAGCAACTGACGGTAAAGCGGGCTGATCGATGGGGAGCGGATCAATGATTCAGCAAGGGGAAGGGAGCTTTTAAAGGTTCTCGTATTGTTCGACCGCAGATACTTCTGCATGCGCTCATTGAAAAAGAAGGCCTGATGATCGGGGGATTTCGCTACACGTTCCAGGGCCGTAATCTCATTCGCATCGAGCGATGTACATGCCAGGAGGCGTGCGTTCCCGAGAGCGGTTTCCCGAACCCTTTCCATCCCGACAGGGGCTGCAGAGATGCCAACGTTCAGATAATCGAGCGCAGCAGGCAAGGTCTGACCGAGTTTGAGCCGACAGGCGGCAAGGTCGAAATGGGCTTCATAAATGGTTGCGGGATCAAGGGCGATCTTAAGCAGCAGGTCGAGCTGGTCGGACGCGTCCTTTGGTTTCTGCTGCATGAAGAGGGCTTTTGCAAGCCAGAGTCTGGCTGTATGAGCGCTTTTGGATTTCGGATTGCTGTCGTTGATCAGAATTCCTTCGAACACCTTTTGCGCTTCCGGGTAATTTTTGCCGGCAAACAGCTTTTTCCCTTTGGCTATATCGATCTCCGGATTCAGTTTTGCATGCTGCGTTTGCGTGGTGCCGGTTGTCAATGATCGGCTTTCGGTTTCAGCTGCGGCATGAGAAGGGAGGGCAAATGCGGCGATTGAGGCCAGAAGAAGGCAGAAAAATGAGATTCTTTGTGTCATGATTATTTTGAAGATCGTTCCTCGGAGAAATGATCCAGAGCTTTTTCAAGAAGCATTGGATGCGTTATAGCATTACCCGCTATGATACTCTGCCTGAGAAATACATTGTGGTTTCCGCTAAAATCGGTAACGGTGCCACCGGCTTCCCTAACCAGCAGCACACCTGCCGCAAAGTCCCAGGGAAAAAGCCTGTATTCCCAGAAGCCGTCAAAACGCCCGCATGCGGTATAGGCCAGATCGATTGCCGCAGATCCGGCACGGCGGATGCCGGCGGAATCACGGATGACATCTTTAAGCATGCACATATAGGATTCGAGATAATGGTACTCCTTGAAGGGAATTCCTGTCGCAACAAGAAATTCCTCTCTCTCGGTACGGGAGGAGACGGTTATGGCTTTGCCGTTAAGAAACGCGCCGCACCCTTTCTCTGCGGTGAAGAGCTCCCTGAGAAGCGGTTGATAGACAACGCCGCATAGAATGTCGCCCTCCGGATTGCACAGAGCGATACTGATTGAAAAAACCGGAAAAGAGTGAATAAAGTTCAGTGTTCCGTCAAGCGGATCGACAATCCAGGTTCTGCCTGATGATCCGTTCGCTATGGTGCCCTCTTCGCAGAGAAGGCTGTCGTTCGGGAAAGATGCCGTTATCAGGGAGCTTATGGCAGCTTCGCATGCCTTGTCTACTTCGGTGACAAAATCCTTGAACTCCTTTGCCATGATCTCCGGCGAGGAGAGTTCGCCGAATTTTCCGAGAGTGATCTCACCTGCAGCCATTGCCGCTTTAACGGCGGTATCGAGTTCCCTGCTCATGTTCTCCTGATTGTTGTTACTGCGTCGTTTGTATAAGATGGCTGACAATATAACAAATTGAAGAATATAGGGCCGTATGGGTCTATCTTATGGCCGATCCGCTCCGTTATCGTTAAGAAAGGGGAATTATCGGTCGGGGTCATCTGTTGTTTAATCAACATGATAAGCGGTTTCGACAATTTTAACATCCATCAGAATGAAAGGCTCTGCTGCAAAGTTAGCTCTCTCTCTCGCGCTTTGTTTTTCTGCCGCGTTTACGGGCAGCCTGTTTACTCCCGAAAAAGGTTCCGCGTGGTATTACGGGGAACTCGTCAAGCCATCCTGGAACCCGCCCGACTGGCTTTTCCCTCCGGCCTGGAGCCTGCTGTTTCTGCTAATGGCGATAGCGTTCTGGATTGTGCTGAAAGCGGGCCTGGAAAAAAACGAAGTCAGGACGGCAATCGCGTTTTTCGCTCTGCAGCTCTTCCTGAACATGAGCTGGTCAGCAGCGTTTTTCGGGCTGCAGAACCCTCTTGCCGGCTTTCTGGTGATCATCCTGCTCTGGCTTGCCATAGTCATGACCATCGTGCGTTTCAGGGCGGTTTCAGCCACGGCGGGTTATCTGCTTGTGCCGTACCTGATGTGGGTCAGTTTTGCCGCGTTTCTGAACTTTACGATATGGCAGCTTAATCCCTGATTAAGATCGGGTTACGTGCCAAGTATTACGGGGTAAGTTTGGGGAGGAGTATCGTTCGCAGGGCGAACGGGAGTATGCTCGCTGTCGCATTGCGGAGTATCGGATGCGCAGCATCCGGGAGTATCGCTTCGCGGGAAGAAAAGGGGGGCGGACATTCCTGTCCGCCATTGGTTTTTTTTCGACACGCCGCCCGATCCCAAAAAGGCGGCAATCCGTTTCCGAATGACGCACAGGTTGTTTTCCCTAGCCCGGCGGTTTGTTTGAATGGCGGACATTCCTGTCCGCCATCCTTTATGTGTCGATCAATCGGGGTAGGTTGCGCGTGAGAGGTGATTACTTCAAGGAGTTCAGCTTCGCAACCGCCATTTTTCCCGCCTCGATGAGCTTGTTCCGCACGGTTTCATTGCTGGTGTTGCCGGCTCCGATCTGAATGTAGTAGCCATCGCTCATGATGTAGATGCCGCCGGTCGAAATAAATGCTTCGTCTCCCACACCCTCGATATCGGTTCTCATGCCTTCGAAATTATCCTTCAGGCTTTTGTAGATAGACGCTGTTGGAATGCCTCCCGGCGGCATGAATGCATCCTGGGTCAGCACAACCTGCAGGAACTCCGTGGATTCGGTATTGATCGGATTGTACAGGCAGAGTTTCTGGCCGACTACCTGATTGTCGGTTTTTTCAGCAGGCTTGACGGCCTCGCCGAGCATGGTTTCCGCATCCTTTGCTGTGATGAGATCGCAGGGTTCGATAATTTTTGAAACCTGCTGCTCTACTGCGGTATTTCCGCTGCCGGCATCAGTCTTCTCAGGGGAGTTGCCGCTGCATCCGGGGAACAGCAGGACTGCGCAGAGCGGGAGTATGCGGATGATATGTATTGGTCGCATGATCTGAAGGGGTTACTTGTGGCTTTTTTCTTTGGAAACACTACATTTATAAAATAAGAAATTTTCTGTAGTTGTGTTTGAACTGTCGCCAGAGGGAGATCGCATAGGATGCTTGCTGATGTGACCGAGAGGAGAATTGACATTTTGTACAGCCCGGTCAGTCGTAGATATTGACAGTCAGAGGTCATCCTTGCTGAAAACATGAGATGGCTGGAAGCCGTGACATTGTTATGACGTTATTGTCTGTCCGGTGCGGTGATATTTTAATGATTTACCGTTGTTTCGCTATATTTTCAGAAATCTTTTGTTATGACAGCGGAAGGCTGGTTGTTTGCAAGCTCATGCCGGGAGATGGAGATGATGTGCGTACCAATATGGGTTATACGCATGTTTTAACAAAGGTCGGTCATGGTGCTAAAAGGCTTACTGACATGTTTCTTGGCGGTTTAGACTGATCTGTATAAACCGACAGGTCTGAATAGTTGTTAATGCATTTAAGTTATTTATAAATAATTAATTGGATGGTCTGTGACTATAAGTATGAAATCGTCTTATACAGAAAGAAGCTTTCTGCTTTTCCTGAATTATACAGATCAGTCTAAACATTGTTGGGTCACACATAAACGCGGACTCGTCAATGCGCCCATTTAAGCTCGCAGACCTTCTTGCCATATCAAGCTCGGCGGTTTCGGACGACCACTCTTGGCTTGGCAGCGCGGAGGATTCGATCAATTTTCTCCGCCAGAATGCATCGAACGATGAAATCGTCATCTACGCAAGCACAAGGAGCGTCCTAATTCATGGCGTACTGGGCCTGTCGCACAAGCTCACGCAGGAAAAGATTTCGAAACTACAGGACTGCAACATACCGATGCCTAACGACAGTTGGAGCATTCAACGAGTATGGGGGGGTGGAAAAGGACATCGAATGTACTTGGAGCCCCCTCTTGCCTCCGTGTCAGACGTGCTGTATGGTGGAGAGAAACTCATCTTCCGTAGGAGCTTCGTAGGGGTCAGCCACGGTTCTACGCCAATTGAGCTTAGTCAGAAGCTTATCCATAGCCTTGAACTGTATTTCGTTCCAGAGCGCCGTGCGTATTGTCGACTGGACTGTCGTGGAGATATCGAGGATGTGGTGCGCGTTATTCATCAAGATGGTGAAAGTGACTGGGACTCCTTGGACGCCGTAGTTATTAGGGGTTTGGAAAATACTGATATACCTATTATAATGTTTTCATATCGCAACG
>DYNE01000079.1 GCA_020721225.1 Pelodictyon luteolum
CCGAATCAAGCTTAAACATCTTTATCCGTCAGTTGATGCGTGACATGACACTAGTTTAAAATAATCCTTTCCTGGTAACGATGGCATCACCTACAGCAAGGATTGAACGCCTGACCGAAGCCATTTCATAAAAAGCCGGAACCCTCACCCTGGCAGTGCTGCGCGCACCGGGACATTCGGGTCGGCAAAGCCTGAAAACTCGCAGATGAGGAAATAGAGCGGACCGTTGAGAAGATATGCCGCATGCATCCATCCCGGCAGATGAATGCAGTTTACCAGAGGCCGACCTGCGGAGTTTGCCGAGGCGATATTGCGGAAATGGAAATCAAAAAGCAGCAACAAGTAAAGCACCACGAAAAAAATCAGTTTGCCGGTCAGAGTCAGGTTCGGAAAATGCCTTACCCGACAGGAACAGATCAGGTAGACCGTGAACAGGCCTGCCTCCCGGACAGAGAGCGGATTTCCATAATGGAAATCTGCCAAACTCTTTACTTGACCTTTCTGGTGATCAGATATTCATTCCTGACCGCATGAACGCGATCGATGATAAAAACCCTGAAAGAATCCGAAACAGCAACAGGAATGGAAATGTGATCATCACTTTTGTACGTATCCGATCCCGAATGCATGACCTTTTTGTAGTTTCCTTTTGTCCTGTACAACTCTTTTCCGGAAACATCGCTTACCACAACTGTCCAGCTCTCGGGATTTGCCGCTTTAATAGACTCACCGGCCAGCTTCAGAGCGATAACGCCTCCTTCAGGAACTGAAGCAAGCATCGCATCTCTATCGGATGGCGAAAGCATCAGGACATCCGCTTTCTTTTCCGCCCTTCGCATAGCGGTTTCGCGTGATTCATAAACTATCTTCCGGACATCGGCGTGATCTTCGATATCTTTGACTTTCCACCTGGACTCACCGCCTTCAGCTGATACCGCAGTAAAAGATGAAACAAACAGTATCAACGAAAAAAAACCTTTATGCTTCATAATGAATATTCCACTCTCTTTTTATTGAATTTTTTTTGTAAGGTATAAAAAAACAAACGCAATTCCTGATTGGAACACCGCTATTTTCGGGCAACGAAATCCTGTGCGATACGGGCAAAATCCGACAGAATCTTTCCGGCTTCGGGAGTTTCGCAAACCTGCGCCAGAAGCTCGCCGGAGCGGCTTCCCCCTTCAGCCGCAATATACTCCTTCATGACCGGAACCGAGTATTCGGGATGAAACTGCACCCCCCATGCGCATGCTCCAAACCGGAATGCGTGGTGGCGGTCATGCCCGTTACCGGCAAGGCAGACCGCCCCCCGAGGCAATTCGAGGACAGATTGCTCATGGATGGTATGCGCCTGAAAAACGGGGCTGACCTTCCGGAAAAGAGGATCCGCACCGGCTTCCGGTTTCAGCGAAACCAGAACCGTTCCGATCTCCCTGCCAAGGGGGTTATACCCCACCTGCCCGCCAAGAGCGCGTCCGAGGAGCTGATGACCGTAACAGATGCCGAGAAAAGGAGTGGCACTTTCGATCAGCGAGGGTATCCAGGCCTCGATGGCCACGCTCCAGGGAAGATTATCGGTAACCATGGCATGGGAACCGCTTACAAGCACCCCGCAGCACACCTCCGGCGAAGGGAGAGGGTCGCCGGCAGGTGCATCGACAACCGCGACGGGAAGTCCGGAAGATTCCACGGCCGCCGCTATCCAGTCATCGAAATCGCCGAGTGCCTGCACGGTCGAAGCATAGGTCGTACCGGCCTTGATGATATGGAGTTTTTTCATGATATCTTTTTCATGGCAGAAAATCTATCATTTTCACTACAGCGCTGCAAGCTGCAAACACATAATATCAGCGCATTTTTGTACACTCTTCTTCAGGCCACCCGTTAACGGCGCGAGATCTCCGGTAAAAAGACCTATGGCGACACCATCTTCAGATACAGAAAACAACGCTGAACGCGAGCCCCGGCAGGAAACGGTTACCGGCACCGTTGAACGGGTAACCTACCATAACGAGGAGAACGGATTTTCCGTGCTTAAAATCAGGGCGAGAGGCAGCCGGGATGCCGTGACGGTTGTGGGCAACAGTCCGGCAATATCCCCCGGAGAGTTTATCGCCTGCACGGGAAGCTGGCAGAACAACCGCACCCACGGCCTGCAGTTCAAGGCAGACGGCATCGACATCATTCAGCCGACAACGGCCGACGGCATCGAAAAATACCTTGCATCCGGCATGGTCAAGGGTATCGGGTCGTTCTACGCAAAAAAACTGGTCAAGAAATTCGGAACCGGCGTACTCGACATACTCGACAGCAATCCCGAACGGCTGCTTGAAATAGAGGGTATCGGCAGAAAAAGGCTGGAGCTGATCACGAAATCATGGGAGGAGCAGAAAGCCATCCGGGAAATCATGGTTTTTCTGCAGTCGCACGGAGTCGGTATCGCCCGGGCATTCAGAATCTATAAAACCTATCGCCAGGATGCCATCAAAAAGGTTTCCGAAAACCCCTACAGCCTCTCCCTCGATATTGACGGCATCGGCTTTCTCACCGCCGACACCATCGCCTCGAAGCTCGGCATAGCTCACGACTCGCTCATCAGGGCAGAAGCCGGAGTGCGCCATGTTCTGCAGGAACTGGCCTCCAGCGGCCACTGCGCCGTGCCCAAAGAGCGGCTGGTGCAGGAATCGGCCGCCATGCTCGACATCTCCGCTCCGATCGTGGAAGAAGCCATTGCCGTGGAAACCGGAAAGTTCAATCTGGTGCGCGAAACCATTGACGGAGAAGAGATCTTTTATCTCGCGCCGCTCCACCGCGCCGAAGAAAAAACCGCTGCGGCGCTCGCCGCTCTCCTGCAGGGCCGGACGCCATGGAAAGGGATCGATCTGCAGAAAGCCGTGGTGCAGATAACCGAAGAGACCGGCCTGCAACTCTCCCCTTCACAGAAAGAGGCGCTTGCGCTTGTGCTGACCAACAAAGCCGCAGTCATTACCGGAGGCCCCGGCGTCGGCAAAACGACGCTCGTGAACGCCATTCTCAGGGTCATCCGAAAAAAAACCACCAAAATCCTGCTCTGCGCCCCTACCGGCCGTGCGGCAAAACGGCTGTCGGAATCGACCGGCATGGAAGCGAAAACCATACACCGCCTGCTTGAATTCGATCCCAACAGCGGCGGCTTCAAACGCGGACCCGGAAACCCGCTCGAAGCGGATATGGTGGTGGTCGACGAAACTTCGATGGTCGATATCGTACTGATGAGCAAGCTCCTCTCGGCAGTTCCGGCAAAGGCGGCACTGCTGCTTGTGGGAGATGCCGACCAGCTCCCCTCCGTGGGCCCTGGTGCGGTACTTACCGACATCATCGCATCAGAGGCGGTTCCGGTAGTACGGCTGACCGAAATATTCCGGCAGGCGGCCCGGTCGCAAATCATCGTCAACGCCCACCGCATCAACAACGGCGAAATCCCCCGCAACGCAGAAATCGAAGGGCTTTCTGATTTCTATGTGGTGAACACGCAGACGCCCGAAAATATCCATACCAAGCTCATGCAGATGGTAACCGAACGCATCCCGGCCCGCTTCGGTTTTCATCCGGTGCGCGACATACAGGTGCTCACGCCGATGAACCGGGGCGGGCTCGGTTCGCGCGCCCTGAACGCCGAACTGCAGAAAGCGCTCAACGGCAGCGCCGAGCCGAAAGTATCGCGCTTCGGTTCCATATTTTCTCCGGGCGACAAGGTTATCCAGATGGTCAACAACTACGACAAGGAGGTCTTCAACGGCGACATCGGCGCCATAACGGCAATCGACACCGAGGAGAGCGAGCTGACGGTCGATTTCGACAAACGGCCCGTACGCTACGAGTTCAGCGAACTCGATGAACTCGCGCTGGCCTACGCCACAAGCATTCACAAAAGCCAGGGCTCCGAATATCTCGCCGTAGTCATTCCGCTCGCCATGCAGCACTTTACGCTGCTCGAACGGAACCTGATCTACACCGCCGTCACGCGGGGAAAAAAGCTTGTGGTCATCATTGCGCAGCCAAAAGCCCTCGCTCTTGCGGTCACAAACAGAAAAGCCGACCGCCGCATGACCACGCTCGCCCTTAAACTGACGGAAGCCGCAGGAAACCCGAACCCCTGAAAATCGTCTTGCGGTGTCATTGCTTCGCTTTTTTACTATATTTGGCGCATATGAACCGTTTTCAACTCTTTTAACCGGTATTCCATGGTATTGCGGATCGAAAACTTCCGATACCCGGCCTGAGTCATGAAACATCATTCGCTCATATTTCTTACAGGGTTCAGCGGATCGGGCAAATCGACCATCGGGCCGCTGCTTGCAAACTCCCTTGGCTACGGCTTCATCGATCTCGATCAGGAGATCGAGAGCAAGTCCGGTAAATCCATAACGAAAATTTTTGCCGAAGAGGGCGAGCAGGCGTTCAGAAACCTTGAACTCGAAACGTTGCGGCAGCTTACCGGAAAAAAGGAGCTGGTTGTGTCGCTTGGCGGAGGCGTTCTTGAAAATAACGACTGTTACAGCCTCATCAGGGAGAACGGAACGCTCGTCTATCTGAAATCGTCGCCCAGATCGCTGGCAAGAAGGCTGTGCAACAAAACCGACCGTCCGCTGCTCAAAGGCGAGCACGGAAAAAGGCTTTCTCATGAAGAGATTGAACTGAAAATCAGTACCATACTTGAAAAACGTGAACCGCGATATGCAACAGCCGACCTGAACGTACAAACCGACATCAAACGTATCGGATTTACCGTTGAAGAGCTGACCAGAAAAATCATTCGTTTTGTCCGGCAAGCCGAACAGGCCCGGTTGAAACAGCAATCCGACAACAACAGAGAGAAACAGTGAGCAGCACGATCATCGTAAACACCCCGGTGCTTTCAGGCGCCGGAGCACTCTACCGGAAGCATGGCCTTACGGCGAAAACAGTGGTCATCTTTGACGAAAACACCCGGAATCTGTTCAGGGATAAGGTGATCGCCACCCTTGAAGCCGAAGGGTTCCGGCTGCTCGAACTGACCGTACCGGCCAGGGAGACCTCGAAAAGCCTCAATGCCGCATACCGGCTCTATGCAACCATGATCGAAGCGGGAGTCGACCGGAGCTGGAACCTTCTTGCGGTCGGCGGGGGCGTCGTGGGCGATCTCGGCGGTTTCATCGCGGCAAGCTACTATCGGGGCATTCCGGTCGTGCAGTGCCCCACCACCCTGCTGGCCATGACCGACAGCTCCATCGGCGGCAAGGTTGCCATCAACCATCCGCTCGGCAAAAATCTTATCGGTTTTTTCCATATGCCCGAACTGGTGCTGATCGATCCGTCGTTTCTGAGAACCCTGCCCGAACGTGAAATTTTTGCCGGCATGGCCGAAGTCGTCAAATACGGGTTCATTGCCGACCGCACCTTTCTCGACTGGCTCGAAGAGCATTTCGACCGCATTACGGCCCTTGAAGAGCCGTTTCTCACCGAAGCCGTAAGGCGAAGCTCTTCAATCAAGGCCGACGTCGTCGAAAAAGATTTCAGGGAGACTACCGGACTGCGCGCCACCCTCAATTTCGGCCACACCTTTGCGCACGGCCTGGAAAAACTTGCCGAATACCGGTATCTGCGTCACGGCGAAGCGGTCACCCTTGGCATGATCTGCGCGCTCTGGCTATCGAACGGACTCGGATACCTTTCAGAAAAAGATCTGCAGAGCGGCCTCGACCTGCTTGCCCGGTTCCGTTTTCCCAAGGGAGTGATCAAACGCAGATTTCTTGCCCACAGCAGCGAAGCGCTGCTTGAAAACATGTTTTCCGACAAAAAAAAGCTCGACAGCAAACTGCGTTTCGTGCTGCTGAAAAAACCCGGCGAGGCGTTTCTTCTCGAAGAGAATGTGGACGATCGTGAAGTTCTGAAGGCGATAGAGCGGGCTCGTGCGTTCGTCGCTACTGCCGCGAAGCGTTAAGCTCGTAGAGATAACAGGCCCCTTTGGCTACCGCGTGTTCGACAAGCTGCGGCCGTGCGGCCAGAAGCCCGGCAACTGCCGTGGCATTGCCTCCGGTTACCATCATGGCCGGTTCCCCTTCCCCCTGCTCCTGCAGTTCACGGGCAATTCTGGCGACGAGACCGTCCAGCTGGGCTATGCACCCCCAGAAAATACCGTTTCTGATGCATGCAACGGTCGAGCGGCCAAGCAGCTCTGCCGGCTGATGAATGGAAACGAGAGGAAGCTGCGCAGTCCTTTCGTGCAGCGCGCCCGCCATAAGGTCGAGACCCGGCATGATAAAACCTCCGAGATAGACCCCTTCGGCACCCAGCACGTCGATGGTGATTGCCGTACCGACGTCGAGCGCGATCAGAGCCTGCCGGGGAAACAGCTTTCTGCCTGCGGCACAAAGGGCTATCCGGTCGACTCCGAACGACGAAGGCGATTCGTAGTGCAGTGAAAACGGCAGCTTCATGCCGGACGACACCTCCAGCACCTCTCCGCCAAGGAAACCGGCAAGGTAGTCGCGTACCGTCCCGCTGACAGCCGGTACCACGCTGCAGAGCACCGCATCCCGAACGGCCGGGTTCGCTCCGGCAAGAGGACGAAACGCTTCGGGAAGCCGGTCCGGCTCGGCAAGGATATCCGTGGAAAATCCGAACATATCGATAACGGCATCCTGCTGAAAAACGGCACAGGTAACCGTCGTGTTGCCGATATCAACAACAAGAAGCGAGTTTTCTCTTCCGGAAGGCAGCATAACCGATACTCTCCTGCAATAAAAAAATCAGGGGCGTTTTACAGGAACGCCCGTCCTGGTGGACAAGGAGACGAGAAAGGTTTCGAAACCCTTGAGATTTCTGGTCACAAACAGCGAATCTTTCACCTTGCCTTTGCCTGCCACAATAAAAATTTTCGGCGGGGGATTATAGGTGATCGGCTCCTGATAGACTGCCGTAATATCGTCAAGAGCTAATTTCGTTTCATTGCCCTTGCGGTCAAGATAGAGCAGTTCGTCACCGGCAATCTTGATAGAATCGCCATCCTGACCATGCTCGCCGACAAAACGGGTGTTGTAGTAATTGGGGCCGCCGAGCGCAATGGTGGTAAGAACAATAAGCACGGCCGTTTTCCAGAAACAGCCGAGATCGACCCCATAAGAAAATTTGCCGTACCGAAAAAACAGCGCCCACCCTGTCCCGAGAAAAAGCATGCCGAGACACCACGTTGCAATATAATAGTAATCCATCCACCAGGCTGGATAGGTCATCGGATACTGAAAAACCTCAGGCATAGAATTCGGGCTTTATGTATTGAATAATATTCACCTAAAATAAAAAAAGCCTGCCAATTATCAGGAGTTATTAACCGGATATTCCAATTCCGACTCTTCAGGCACAATCCTTAATCTCCTCTTATCCAAACACGTAACACATTCATCCTCCTCTTCCCGGCTCACCACCCCACCGCCAACTGCCCACGGCTAACAGCTCACCTCTTCTCCATCCGTGAAAATCCGATTTCAATCAGCGGGAACCGCGTTCTTACTCTTACAGCTGGATAGCTTGACAGCTCGATAGCTCAATGGCGAAAAAGCATAACCCATAGCGCTTAACCCAATCTCACCCATCTTCCATCCGTGTCAATCCGTGAAAATCCGTGGGCAAAAATCTTCCTTTTCAATTCCCCGGCTACCGACTACCCGCCCACCGCTAAACCGAAGTTCCTTGGCGTAAAATCGTATAACCTATTGATTTTCGATAAA
>DYNE01000080.1 GCA_020721225.1 Pelodictyon luteolum
GGTGAGCGGTGAGCGGTGAGCGGTGAGCGGTGAGCGGTGAGCGGTGAGCGGTGAGAATAACCTGAACGTCAGTTCAGCACAAAAAAACTCTGACCTATTTATAACCAGAACTTCCGGCACTCTTTCGCCCCCGGACTTCCAGCCCACCGCCCACATCCAACCGCCCACCTCTTCAGCTCCCAACTACCGGCTACTTGCTACTGACTACCAACTACCGACTACTGGCTACTGGCTACCGACTACCAGCTACCGGCTACCGGCTACTGACTACCGGCTACCGGCTACTGACTACCGGCTACTTGCTACTGACTACCAACTACCGACTACTGGCTACTGGCTACCGACTACCAGCTACCGACTACCAGCTACCGGCTACCGGCTACTGACTACCGGCTACTGACTACCGGCTACCGACTACTGACTACTGACTACCGACTACCGACTACTGACTACCGGCTACCGGCTACTGCCATTCACGATACTCCTCGCAATACTCTTGCAGTAGTGGTGCATCTCTTCAAACGCGTGCAGCAGCTCCATGTGCATATCGTGCGTCATGGCCGATTCGGGAAGCGTGCGCAGCCGCTGCAGGTGCCTGGCTTCCGCCGCGCCGGCAAGTACGGGAAAATCGCCAGCGCCGTGCAGGATTCCCGAAGCCCTGGAGCCGCTCATCTCCTGAACGGCGACGGTAAGCGCGGCAACTTCACCGCAGAGAAATGCATGGAGGGCCGTCAGGTCCGCCATACCTTCGACCGTCAGACCGGATGCGCTTTCCGCTGTTCGTTCCGGCAATTTCTGCAGAAGCGCCTCGATGCAGTCCCCTATCGATTCCTGATCCTTGACGATGGTCATGAGCGCGAACACCTCCTGAGACTCCCGCTCCCCGAGCTCCTGCCGGCTGATGGCAATGAGATAGTCGGAAACCCTAGATTCGAGAAAATCGATCTTCTCCTCCCGCATTCTGATTCCCCCGATAACGGAAAGATCCGGAAATACCGTATCCTTTGCCTTTACGCTGCCGGTAAAGGCTGGAAGTGAAGCTCCAACCATCCGTTCGAGTATCCGGTTCATTCTGGAGGTTTCGGCCCTTGCATAACTCAGGGCAAGCGAAGGGGTCGAGAGCGCCGTACCGGTAATATACCAGACCGAAGGCTGCAGACGGGTTTCTTCGGGACTGTCGGGAATCAGGCGGATGAGCAGCTTCGCCCAGAACGGTATCAAGGGGAGGAACATGACGGCCATGAAGACGTTGTAGAGCGTATGCGCATTGGCGATCTGGCGAGGAACCACCGTCCCGGCCAGCCCGGACGAAGGAGAGAGCATGCGCACGAGATCGGCATACCAGGGAATCAGAAAAAGAAAAACAGCCACTCCGGACACATTGAACAGCACCTGGGCGAGAGCCACCCGCTTTGCCGAACGTACCATGCCGAGACTGGCAAGGGAAACCGTAATGCAGGTGCCGATATTCGAGCCGAGAAGCAGCGGAATCCCTGCTTCGAGCGAAAGAGAACCCTGTTGGGCAAGCGTGATAACTATGCCGATGAACGCCCCGCTGCTCTGGATCAGACCGGTCAGCAGCATGCCGGCAAGCACGCCGTACAACGGATTCTCGAGATACCCGATCAGTTCGAGAAACGGCCCGTACGAACGGAGCGGTGCCACGGCTCCGGACATGATGCTCATACCGAAAAGAAAAAGTCCGAATCCGGAGAAAGCCTCGCCGGCGTTGCGGAGCGCTTCCTTCCGGCTCAGGAGGTTGAGCGCAAAACCGGCGGCAAAAAACGGCAGGCCGTACTCATGAATCCTGAATGAGATAAGCTGCGCCATCGCCGTAGTACCGATCTCGGCTCCGAGAATGATGGAGAGCGCCTGAACGTAGGTCATCAATTGCGACTGCACCAGCCCGACAAGCATCACCATGATGGTGCTGCTCGACTGTACCATCATGGTGGCAAGCGCACCGGCAAGCAGTCCGGAGAACCTGTTATCGGTGATACGGGCAATGAAATCCCGCATGCGGCTTCCTGCAGCCTTTTTCAGCCCTCCGCTCATCACCCTGATGCCATAGAGAAAAAGCGCAAGCCCTCCGATAAACGAGATCGCTATGGGAAGGAAGAAAAGCCGGTTTTCCATTGCTGACAAGATTACTGGGAGTTCATGACGCCAAGAATATCTCCGATCTTTCTTTTTCTGTACGCAAACACCTCGTCGAGTCGCCGGCTCACGATCAGCGCGTTGACCAGGTCGCCGAAAACTCCCACAGGCATCACGTAATCGATACGGTCGGTCATCTCGACGCCTCCCGGAATTTCACGGAACAGATGGTGATGGTGCCAGCTCTCGTACGGACCCGATTTCTGCCGATCCTCGAAAAAAAACGGCCGTTCGACTTTGGTTATTTCTGTCTCCCACTGCACAGGCAGCATCATGAAGGGATAGAGCGTATAGGTAATCAGCATCCCCTCGTAAATCGGCTGACCTGCCGCACCATTGACGATCCTGAACATCATTTCAGGAGGAGTTATCCTTGCCAGATTCGACGGAGCCGAGAAAAAATCCCAGGCCTCCCCGATCGAAACCGGTATGCACTGCCTGAAAGTCAGGGTGTTGAGCCCCATAATAGTGAACGGAATTGTGTTATCGTTTTCAGCTATAACGGTCAGAAGGGATAAAAAGTAGCGGTTAACCTGAATAATTCATGAGGCTACAGCTATTTTCATCTTTGCGTCAGGTGTTCAGTTGGGGGAGGAAATGAGTTCTTGGTTCCGAGTTCCGAGTTGGAAGAGGTAGATGGGTGACGGGAGGGAGGATTTGAAGACTCCTCCCAAACCAAAATAACAATCATCAGCAACAGGAGTGCTCCGAAGATTTCTTTTCAACGCACTCAGGCTCGGCAGAGACTTCAGACTTTAAGGCTCCAGACAATACCGGAGTCCCATGCCCGGATACAACAGAAAGTTTTTTATAGCTGTCGCTGAACCTCGAAAGAAAATCCAATAAGACCTCTCCGCAGAACATGCGAATTTTGCTGATGATTACCTCATCACCATCAACCTGTCTTGCCAGCTTCACCAGATGCTCCAGCTTTTCGTGAATCAGAAAAACATGCTGCCGGATCTGCTCGGCCACCGGAAGTGTGGTATCTTCAAAAACCATATGCATCTTTACATCAAGAACCGAGAGATACTGCATGACATCGCCCATTTTCAATTGCAGATCGTTACCAGCCTCCATTCGGGATATTTTGCTCGGATCACACCCCATACGACTCGCCAGTTCTTTCTGAGAAACCCCTTTTTCCATCCGAAGCTGGAGAAGGTTATTGACAAGCTGACTGCAGCATATTTCCTCTTCAACTTGCAGTTTAACCTTTTCATCTCCAGCAAGGAATGCTGCGGCATCCCCTACCGATGTAAATCTAAGGTTATCCACTGTCTATCTCCTTTTATTTAAAGCACTTATTATTATCACCCCTGTTTCCGCTCTGCCCTATTCGAAATATCCCTTTCGTTTCATGCCGGAAAAACGAAGGATGATGCTCCATCTCGGCAAGCTTTTTCCCATCGTCGAGTAATTTTCTGATTTTTTCCAGGTTACTGAAGCACGAGATATACTCCTTTGGATGGTTTCGCTGAAACTGACTGAATACCGATCGAGAAGCAAAGGAAACATCAATTGACCACTTATCATGCATAATAAGCATAGAAAAGCTTAATAAGCTGCACTTTTCACATAAATATACAAACAGCAACAGAAATATCTTACTCAAAAGCACACCAACGACACAAAAGTCACCTCCATCATAAAACAGGCATACAAGCCGATGAAAAACGACTTCGAACAAATGACGAGGAAGAAATTCATCCGGAGGGCCTTAGGAAATCATCTTTTTTTGCCATTTTCCCTGCTGTGAGAAAAAATGTTCTTCCAATAACATGAACCTCCCCATGACAAAAGCCACCGTTGCCGCCATCATCGCGCCGAACGGGAACACCCGATCGACCGTGCTGCTTACCCGCAGAAACGTGCACCCGTTCAAGGGGTTCTGGTGCCTTCCGGGAGGGCATATCGATCAGGGGGAAACCGCGCTTGCCGCGGTTATCCGTGAGGTGGCCGAAGAGACCGGCCTCATATTTACAGACCCGACATTCCTCTGTTTCAGCGACGAAATATTTCCGCAATACAATTTCCACGCGGTCGCCCTTGCCTTTTACGGAACCGCTTCAGGAACGCTTCGCCTGATGCCCGAAGAGGTTGATGAGTACGGATGGTTCACCATCGACGAGGCTCTCTCCCTGCAGCTTGCCTTTAACCACGAACAACTGTTGCAACGATATGCGAAACTTTAGTATTCCTGCCCTGCTGCTCATACCGTGCCTGCTCGTTATCGGAGGATGCAGGAAGACCGAAACCGGAGCGGAGCGCAGGCATGAGATAAAGCCGAGAATCGTAAGCCTTGCTCCGAGTGTTACCGAGATGATGTTTGCTATCGGGGCCGGAGAGCACCTCGTAGGGCGCACCACCGCGTGCGACTGGCCGGCAGAAGCGGCAAAGGTGCCTGTTGCGGGCGCTTTCGGAAGACCGTCCATGGAGATGCTTGCGTCCATGCATCCCGACATCGTCATCGACGTCGATCTCGAAGAGGAGCGCAACAGCAGCAAAATAAAGGATCTGAACATCCGTACCGAACGGATCGTCTGCAAAAACCCCGACGATATTCCCGGAGCGATCCGGACACTGGGAAAACTTACCGGCCATCAGCGGAAAGCCGACAGCCTTGCCGGCGTCATTGAACACGGGCTGGCCGGGTTCAGAAAAAAGAATCTTCTCCGCACCGAAAAACCGCTGGTCTATCTTGAAATATGGGACGATCCATTCTGGACCGGCGGCAAAGACAGTTACACCTCGGCCCTGATCGGCTATGCGGGAGGACGCAATATCGGTGACGCCGTACGGAAAGAGTATTTCGAAATATCCCAGGAGTGGGTGATCGAACAGAACCCCGACATTATCGCCTGCATGTACATGTCGAAAGAGACCCCGGCAGCCGCAGGAGTGATGCAGAGAACCGGATGGCACCATATCAGCGCGGTCAGGCATAAAAAGGTGTTTGACGGGTTCGACAACAGCCTCTTTCTGAGGCCTGGCCCGAGAGTTCTGGAAGGCATCGCCCAAATGGAACGGCTTATCGAAAAAAAATAACCGTGCAAAAGCCCTGTTTTTCACAACACCCTCTCAGAAAAGGGGCGAATTGTTTATCTTTGAACCCTTACTCGATGATGCCGCAATATAACCGCATGCATGCATGAAGAAATCGCCACTGGTTATTCTCCTTCTTACCGTTATGCTCGATCTGATCGGGTTCGGCATTGTATTGCCGCTGCTGCCGACCTACGCAAAAGATCTTGGCGCCAGTCCCTTCATGATCGGTCTCATTGCCGCGATATTCTCCATCATGCAGTTCATCTTCTCCCCGCTCTGGGGCAAGCTGAGCGACAAGATCGGACGCAGGCCGGTTATGCTTATCAGCATATTCGTTACGGCACTCTCCTATCTGATTTTTTCCCAGTCCGATACGATTCTGCTTCTGATTTTCGCAAGAGGACTTTCAGGCATCGGCTCGGCCAATATCGCCGCCGCGCAGGCTTACATTACCGATGTGACCGACAGCAAAAGCCGCTCGGGGGCCATGGGCATGATCGGCGCTGCGTTCGGCGTAGGATTCATTATCGGCCCCCTTGTCGGCGGCCTGCTCAAGCACAACTATGGCATAGAAATGGTCGGGTACGTTGCTTCGGCTCTTATATTCTTCGATTTCATTCTTGCCATATTCTTTCTGCCGGAATCCAACAAACAGGCAAAAAAGTTCAATCTCGGCATGTTCAGCGGCAAAAGCGCGGCCAGTGGCAGTGCAAACGGCAGCTCGTCCTCGTTTCTGAAAGAGAAGATTACGGAATATGTCGATGGCCTGAAGCTGACGTTCAGTTCGAAGCCGCTCGCTCTGCTGATGATCGCGAACTACATATTCACCTTCGCCATCGTCAACATGCAGGTTGCTTCTATCCTGCTCTGGAAGGAGTATTTCGGTGCTTCCGATCAGGAGATCGGCTATATTTTTGCCTATGTCGGCTTTTTCTCGGTTATTGTGCAGGGGGGGCTGATCAGGCAGCTCATCAAGAAACTCGGAGAACACAAACTGTTTCTCTGGGGCCATATCTTTACCTTTGCCGGCGTCTTTTTTGTCCCGTTCATTCCTCAGGATACGCTGTTCTCGTACGGACTGCTCATACTGCTCTGCTTTGCGATCGGCACGAGTCTCGTTGCGCCAATCAACCTCTCCATGATCTCTCTCTACAGCTACAAACAGAAGCAGGGGCAGATTCTCGGTCTTTCGCAGTCGGTAAACTCGTTTGCACGCATCATGGGGCCGTTCAGCGGCAGTATTCTTTACGGCATGAATTTTCATGCCCCCTACATCGTAGCCGGTCTGCTTACCATCATAGGCACGTTTATAGCGTTCGCCCTGTTCAAGTATAAAATCGAAGCCCTCGAACCCGTTGCGGAAGCCGAAAGCATCTGAACAGCATTCTGCATGAGAAAAATATCGTTATGCGTATAGGAGTTATAGGAACAGGAAAACTCGGCGAGTTTCATACCAAACTGCTCAGGGATATAGCGCTTGAATCCCCGGATGTGCACCTGGCCGGGATTTATGACAAGAGCAGTCTGCGCGCCGAAGAGATTGCACAAAAATACAGCGTCCCGCAATTCAGTTCGATAGAGCAGCTTGCGTCAAACTGCGATGCCGCCGTAATTGCCACAACCACAAGCACCCATTTCGATATCGCCCGGCAACTGCTCGGCGAAAAAAAACATCTTTTTATAGAAAAGCCGATAACGGCTACGGTAGAGGAAGCCGACGAACTGATCAGGCTTGAGGAAGAGAACGGGGTACGCATTCAGGTAGGCCATATCGAACGCTTCAATCCGGCACTCCGCGCCGTGGAGTCCTATATCGGAGAACCGATGTACATCCAGGCCGAAAGGCTGAGCGGCTTTTCGCTCAGGGTAACCGACGTTTCGGTTGTGCTCGACCTGATGATTCACGATATCGATCTGGTGCTCTCCCTCATCAAATCGGACATCAAAACCATTGCCGCTTCGGGAGTAAGGGTTTTTTCGAACGAACTCGACATGGCGACGGCCAGAATCGACTTCATGAACGGAGCTACGGCTAATGTAACGGCAAGCCGACTGAGCCGGAACAGATACCGGAAAATGCGTTTTTTCTGCAATGAACCGAAAAGCTACGCATCGCTCGACCTGACCAGCGGAAAGTCGGAAGTGTTCCGTCTGGTGCACCCCGCACAGGCCTCATCGAAAAATCCTGTCAAAACCTATGCCGCAAGGAAAATACTCGAACAGTTCGGAGAGATCAGGGATGCCATGAACGGTATGGTCCTCGACTACATCACCCCTGATGTTCCTAAAATAAATGCCCTCCGTGATGAACTCGAACATTTCATCGATACCGTGCAGAACGGCAAGCCGGCAGCGGTAAGCTCCAGGGACGGACGTAAGGCCGTTATGGTAGCCGATCGCATAACCGATGAAATTTCCGGCAATGCAGCATTGTTCGATTGAGTGATCCGAAGACAGTACCATACAGGGAACCTCTATAAATTCTGATTTCCGAAAACGAGTCGACGAGAATATCTGGGC
>DYNE01000114.1 GCA_020721225.1 Pelodictyon luteolum
AGATGATGATTAACTTTTGAGAGATTGAGTTTTCCGGTCAGGAGGAAAGCAATGGTGGCGAAGTGTTTTGAGCCGTAGCCTCGTGCCT
This sequence comes from Pelodictyon luteolum, assembly GCA_020721225.1. Lineage (GTDB taxonomy): Bacteria > Bacteroidota > Chlorobiia > Chlorobiales > Chlorobiaceae > Chlorobium > Chlorobium luteolum_C. Next base: position 89 of record DYNE01000114.1, read on the forward strand.
TGCGTTTTGCGGCCTGGATGATGGAGTTCAGGCCTTCGAGAATGGCGTTATTCAGCCGTGATCTCATCCAATGCACAACGCCGTTCCAATGGTCGATGACCGTCCGTGCCGCTTTTTCCATGGAAACAAGTCCGCAGTTTTTCACCCAATCGACCCAATTCTGAAGATTATCCGTGAATTGCTCATGGTTGGAACTCTCGTAGAGTTGCTGAAAAGTTTCACGCATGCGCAAGGCTTCCATCGATTTCAAATTGAGGTCGGCAATGTTCAATTCCTCTTTTTTCTCGCGTTGTTTTTTCGTCAGGTTTGCCTCGTTTTTCAGAAAGATGTAGCGCGTGTTCTTCAACAAGGGATTGGTCTTGGCTTCTTCTCGGCGTACGTCGTCCACCGCTTCGTTGATGATTTTGAGAATGTGAAACTTGTCAAACGTGATCTCGGCTTTCGGAAGATTTTCAGTCACGCCCTTGATAAAAGCGGGAGACATGTCGCAACTGACGTCGGTGACCTGTTCAGGATTGCCGCCGTGTTCTGTCAGAAATTCGGCGAATTCTTTTACCGTATCGCTACTTTTGCCCTCGGAAATATGGATCGTCTTTTTCTGGAGCATATCGACAAACAGAGAAATGTAATCATGCCCTTTGGCCACCGAGGTTTCGTCCATCCCCACGGCGGTCACACTACTGTGATCTTCGCCATTGCGTGCGGCTTCAACGTACAGATCCAGCAAGCGCCATAACTTGTCGTCCGAAACGTCCGTCATTTTCTCTACCTGGCACACCGGCATATGCCGACATAACTGAAGCAGTAAAGCTTCGAATAACAAGGTGAATCCAGACATCTTCCCGGCAAACGGAGGCAACACCATGATCATGCGGCCATCCAGCGTTTTCACGCGAGGTACACGAGCGTGCAAATAGCATTCGTGCTGAAAAAAATTGAGATGACGCCATGTTTTCTTTTCGGTATCATAAGCGGGGTAATCTCTCGTTTCTCCATCGTCGTCTTTGACATTAAAGCGACTGCCTTTTTTAAAATCTATGCTAATGTCCAGCCGTCTGTTCTCAACCTCAAACTTTATGTCCTTAACAAACCATGGATTTTCGACACCAAGAGCCGCTTTGAATATGTTTTCCATTTCCGTTTTCCCTCATTAAAGTAGTCAGTGTAGTGTTAAAGTAGCGCCTTTACAATTTGATTGTTTCGGGCATAGCGGACAAATATGGCAAATCTGATAACATAAATCATGCCTACCGTCACGCGCTATGGCAATAATTCGTTCAAACACTACACCGCTATCCGTAAACTATACTTGGGACAACCCTTCCTTACCCACCCATTTTGCGAAAGAGCCCTTTTGGCTATTCCGCCAGAACCGCCTGAATGGAGTCCGCTTCCAGTACCCGCTCGGCCCAGCGATCCAGTTGTTCCAGGGTTGCACCCGCCAGTTGATCCCGCCCCCAGTCCGGCAACGAGCCAAAACGACGGATTAATAGTCGTTCCAGAAAGATACGCTCGCCTTCCTGTCTGCCTTCCTGCCTGCCTTCCTGCCTGCCTTCCTGTCTGCCTTCCTGCCTGCCTTCCTGAAATCCCTTATCCCTGATGTATTGCGCCAGCATGGCTGTATCCTCCTGTTCTGTCATTTCGCATAAAATCGCTTCACGTTCATTTGCCCGAACTCCGGCATACACATCAATAAAATCCACATATTTGTCAAACAACATCGGCGCCGGGGTCATCATTGCCATAAGCATTCCTCCATTCGTTTGTGTTTTTCACCCTTTTCAGCGTCTGACAAAAGAGATTATTTTCATAAAGCTCGCCCGGTGCATCGGAGCGGCCACTAACCCGGCTATGTAAAATTGGATTTGAGCAGCATATCTCTCCGGGCTGCATGTAAATCCGAGTTGGGCAAAGCTCTCAACGCAACACTGCTGCGTCTTTGGGGTCTTCTTCACTCTCCGGA
>DYNE01000115.1 GCA_020721225.1 Pelodictyon luteolum
TTATTCTGCGAAAAATTCGTCATTTTAGGTAAGATTAATTGCGAATATATACCTGTCCTGCCTGAATATCAATATTTCCCGCTTTTCCGGCATCGGACTTTGTGCTGTTGGAGTTAGCAAAAACGCCGCTGTTATAGCCCGAAGCTGAAAAAGATTCGCTGACTCTGACACTTATCATGCCGCTGTTTCCGGTTCCTGTCGTGCTGCTGTTGATCTGAGCTTCTCCTGTCAGTTGAAGCTCTTCTGTCTGCATAGCGATATTTCCGGCATTTCCTGTGCCGGATGTGTTGCTGCCGACCTTAGCCTTGTTGCTCAGTTGTATCTGTCCTGCCTGAATATCAATATCTCCTGCATTTCCTGCGCCGGCTTCCATGCTATATGCACCGGCAGAAATTCCGCTGAAAAAAATTCCCTGTTCGTTTGTAACATAACCCGAAGCCTCAAAAGACTCGCCGGCTCTGATTCTTACCGTACCGCCCGCCCCGGCTCCGCGGGTTAAGCTGTTGATCTGAGCGCTGTCTTTCAGTTGTACCTGTCCTGCCTGAATATCAATATTTCCCGCTTTTCCGGCATCGGACTTTGTGCTGTTGGAGTTAGCAAAAACGCCGCTGTTATATCCCGAAGCTGAAAAAGCTCCATCAGATATGATATTTATCTGACCGCCATCTCCGGTTCCCGATGTAATACTTCTGATCTGAGCTTCCTCTTTCAGTTCTATCTGTCCTGCCTGAATATCAATATTTCCTGCTTTTCCCCCGCCGGATGTGTCGCTGCTGACCTTAGCCTTGCTGCTCAGTTGTATCCGTCCTGCCTGAATATCAACATTTCCTGCCTTTCCCGCGCCGGCTTCCGTACCGTATGAATCGGCAATAACGCCGCTGGAAAAAGTTCCTTTTTCGTTTGTAACATAACCCGAAGCCTCAAAAGACTCGCCGGCTCTGATTCTTACCGTACCGCCCGCCCCGGCTCCGCGGGTTAAGCTGTTGATCTGAGCGCTGTCTTTCAGTTGTACCTGTCCTGCCTGAATATCAATATTTCCCGCTTTTCCGGCATCGGACTTTGTGCTGTTGGAGTTAGCAAAAACGCCGCTGTTATATCCCGAAGCTGAAAAAGATTCCTTAGCTCGGATGATTATCGTCCCGCCTTCTCCGATTCCCGATGTGCTGCTGCCGATCTGAGAGCTGTCTGTCAGTTGCAGGTTGCCGGACTCCACATCAATATTTCCGGCTTTTCCTGCACCGGATGTACCTGCGGAAATATACGACCTGTTACTGATTGTTAAGCTGTCTCCGCGAATATCTGCAATGCCTCCGTTTTTATTTCCTCCGGTTTCAGCATTGATTTTACTATCTTTCTGAATGACAATCTGACCTCCTCTGATAAAAGCACTTCCGCCGTTTCTGACATCGATTTCGGAATAATCCGAAATCGTTATAGTTCCTTTCTGTTGTGCAGACGCTTCAAGTCCGGCTTCCGTAGGAACGATCTCACCATAGGAAGAAACGCCTGCCATATTTATCCGTCCGCTCTGAGCTTTCACCGTACCTTTCCTGATTTCAATATCTCCGCCGATCAGCGATATGTCCTTTTCTTCAGACACTTTCAGCTTTGCGCCATCAAGCGAAATCTTTCCCGGTTTATCACTCAGAAATCCGAAAGCACTCGGCGGCGCAACAGACAGAACCTCATTTTCAATCGGCTTTGAATAAAACCGCTCATTCTCTCCCATTCTCAGATAATCCGCCGTGCTGACATGAAACGATCCGCCCAGATCAAGCGTGGCATTGCTTCCGAACATCACGCCTGCCGGATTGAGAAAATACAAATCTGCGCCGGAGATTGTTGAAGCAAGTCTGCCGTCAATCCATGAGGCGGATCCGCCGGTAACGCGGCTGATGATATTTTTCACCGAAGCCGGACCCGAAAAGGTTGCGCTTTCGTTTTTGTGGATGTTGAACTGCTGAAAGCTGTGGAAGAGATTGGGACCGGCTTGTTTTCCGTATTCGGGTTTGATTTGATAATTCGGTCCCGGAAGATCAAGCTTC
>DYNE01000035.1 GCA_020721225.1 Pelodictyon luteolum
CCTGGAATATTTGGGAGTGACCTCTTGATAGTGTGCGCTTTATCCTACTTTCAGGTGGGTAAAGTACGTGCCATATGAAGCTTTTGATGGTACTATTTGGCAATAGTGAATGCTATGAACATCTTATGCTCATAAAAACGGCACTTGCGCTTAATAACAGGCTTTGTATGACTTATAAAATGAGTTGCTTTTTATAAAAAAAAGACTTTTCTGTCAGGCACTAAATAAATAAGCGATATAACCTGGCTATTTGATAGCTTTATGGATGACAATGCCCGAAAAAAACCACAACAAAGAGTTTATCACGGATACCGATCAATCACAATACTCGCTATTACCATTGGCTTCTCCCGAACGATTCAGAAAAATCCGTCAGATGCTGCTCCATCGGCAAACAAGTCTGACCGTTGTCATGGACAATATCAACAAATCCCATAATCTCGCAGCTCTCGTCAGAAGCTGTGATGCTGCCGGCATTCATGAAATTCATGCCGTTTCGCGCCGTAAGCATATATTTACGCGCCATAATGCAGCAGCTGGTTCAAGCAAGTGGGTGAACATCAATCTTTACCATGATATCGAAAGTGTTTACCGCAGACTCAGGGAGGATGGCATGCAGGTGCTTGCGGCGGCATCAACAGAAAAGAGCGTGGATTTCAGGGAGATCGATTATACGTTACCGACGGCACTGATTCTCGGCGCTGAATGGGATGGAATTTCCGAAGATGCGGTACGCTCGGCTGACCAATGCATCGGCGTGCCGATGTTCGGGATGGTTGAATCGCTGAATGTTTCGGTTGCCGGTGCGGTGATCATTTTCGAAGCCCAGCGGCAGCGGCTGCTCAAAGGAATGTACGACCGTCCGGCACTGACAGAAACACAGATGAACCGTCTGCTGTTCGAGCACACTTACCCTCGTCTGAGTGAAAATCTTCAGGAAAAAGGTATCGACTACCCCCCTCTTGACGATGACGGGTTCATTATCTCCCCTGAGACATAACAGCGCCATCTGCCAGAGCGCTTCTGCTCTTGCAGATGGCGATACAACGCATGCAGTAACTGATCTATTTCAGAAAGCAGGTGACGGTGTTCGAAGGCAAGGGTTACCAGAAAAAGCGGAAAAGATATATGCTCCCGCCTGAGCTTGTGCAGCACGTTACCCATTGCCCGCACCATCACGGGAAAAGAGTGTTTCTCGACGCCGTCCGAAATGACCCGGCACTCTGAGGAAGAAACCGAACGATAATGACAAGAGAATAGAAAATCCTCCTTATCGGTCCATTCGATCTCTATTTTGAATGGTTTTATCTGATTCATGCAAGCATGTTACGCAATACCCGGGATAACGCACGTTACTATTCTGTAAAATCTCCATCATAACACCCCATAGCGGATCACATTTCCATGAACCCTTTTGGAGGATCGCGACAAGAGATCTACAGACGTTGCATCGTCTATCCCTCCGAATGAGGGGCATCCTTACAACGGCTCTGCTATGGCTTACAAACCAGATGGGCATTGACATGGCCGTAATGCTGATATGCACCCCAGGTAGAGCCCTGCCCAAATATGCCCTTCCGCGCTTCGGCCATCGAATATCCAAGCGTCTCACCACCCAAGGCATTGCTGTAGAATACCCGCGCAAAACATTCAGCCGCTTTATCATCTACCGCCCATCCCGTCCCGATATAGTTCTGGATACCTCGCCCGAAAAATGATTCGGCAAGACCAGCAAGCCTGCGGTTTTCCTCATCCGCATCCATTGCAGAACGATCTTCGATGACCGCTGAAAAACAAGCATTTGCAAATACCAACCGGGGAACCCTGCGTAGCTGAAAAATCTCTCTTGGTGACAGAATACAATCGCGACTGAAAAGCCAGCCGCTCCTCGCGGGACTCTTTTCGTCGAATACCCCATGTCCAGCATAGTGAACAATATCATATTCCACATTGCAAAGAAGGGCCAGAATCTCGACCGGATCACACGCCGCTGCACCTATCCTTTCATGCAGGGTAATATCGAGCACTTCGGAGAACCCACGAAGAATATCGACAACCGTCCGACCCTCCCGACGAGCGCCCTCGAGCTGCAACTCGCGTTCGGGAGCCGGATCGGCAATTACAAGCACATTCAGCTTCCTGTTCAGAGGTGGCATCAATCCTGGAGAAGCAAGCATGCTCCTGAATTGACGGGTCAGTTGCAGATCCGACCCTAAAAATATCTGCTGGCGAGAGTTTTTAAAGCAAGCCATCTCCCAAGGATATGAAGCGGTACTCCGGTCAAGCATGAGCGTAAGTGACTCATCCTTGTCAACGATCCGTCGGAAATCCTCAGGAAACAGATAGGTCGCAAGCAACTGCCCATATTCCGACTGTTCCTGCAATGTCGATGCAACCATCAGACGATCTGAAGTCCTTCTCAGGAAAAAATCCTGCACCTCGACCTTCCTCACCGGAATGACTGCTGTATTGCTCAATGCAGAAAAAGTGAACGTATCGTGGGACTCCTCAATATTGCGTTCAACGGTAATTCTCGCCCCCGAAAGATCCCCCTCGTCCGCATTCAGCGTAATCTCGGTAACATGAGACTTCTTTTTCCGTTCAGCCGAACGCCGGCGAGAATAAGTGAAAGTAAGATCAAGACACGGAAATATGCGTTCCCGTTCTGCCTGAAGACGACAAAGAATCTTTTTAATCTCCGAATACTCCTCGTCATACCGTTCGACAATCACAAGTTTTCTGACTCGCATTACTTCCGAAAATCGGCGAAGAGCGTCGGCAACCCCCTCAATGATACTCACAATCGCACGCTCTTTACTGAGATTACCCTTTCCTGAACCTACCACGACCATAGCGAATGAATCCAGACGCAATGCCGATACCGCAAGCGTAACGTTCGTCATAAGATAACGAAGATCGTCTTTTGTGAACCGCCCCTCCTCACCCATACCAGCAAGGATCACCGAACCTGCGCGAATCTGCTTTCCCGTGACCGGAATAAAAAACAATTCACCAAGACCTGCGCCGATCATGCCCTGATCGTTAGCGATGGTAATCATCCCATGCAAAGCATGGTTAATCGCCCCTTCAGCGTTAAGCGGAGGAACCCCCCTGTAATGCCCGATAACAATAACGGGGGTCGACAATGTCGTGACATCTCCCTGAACCAGTTCGACTGCCAATGCAATTTCCATTCCTTTGTGTATTTCCGTTTTACCGGATGATCGGTCCATGCCTGCAAAGGGTGTTCCCATAGCTGAACGGAGAATCGACTCCTCGGCGAAACGGATATCTTGCCGGTTATCGTTTCCGGCAACGACACGCTTTGCAATATCGGAGATCTCCGTACTGACAACCCGCTCCGCGATCAGACTGCGACGCAGAAAGGATGGCTGCCCGACAGCTCTTGAAACCATCGGCCTTTCGGATAGAACTTCGGTACGACCGCATATGAGCAGGTCATTGAGCGCATTGAGCACCTTTTCATTTCGCAGCAGTTCGCCATGTGATTCGACGACATAGTAAGCGGGAACACCCGGTAGTAACCCTAACTCATGCGTCACAAAACCATCACCATCCCATGTAAAACGGTAATCGAAATCTCCCGGAGCATTTATGGAGATGCCCGAAGGTGTTTTTCGGTTACAGCCGGCGATATAGATCATACGATGCGAATCGATGCTTTCAGGATGATCCATGACATTGTGGAACTCCGGCGACCGGTTCAGGAGAAAAAGCGAAACCGGAGCGTCGCCCCAACTATCCGGACGATAAATCATCTGCTGTGCCGGAGACAACCTGGACTGGAAAGGAAGCATCTGATAAAAGCCAGCAAAAGTGGAGATGATGCCGAGTACCTCCTGCAACCGGTTTTTCAAATCTGCAGCAGCAAGCAACCTTGCAGTCATATCCTCTCCTGTAAGAATCTGGGGAATCACAAAAGAACCGTAATTCGGCGTACCGAACATGATAAGACGTCCACCCGAAACCCCTTCAATCCCCCCCCGCATGGACTCCCAAAGTTCCGGATGCCTGACGATGAACATTCGGGATACAAGCCCCCCCATTGAATGGGCAACAAGGTGAACCGGCTTACGGTGAAAATGCTCATCGATAAATCCTGCAAGGGCATCTGCAGCGGCCACGATATCCTTGCGCCAGTCATAAGCGAAAGTTGCGACATTTCATGATGCCCGCAAACGGAGTACGACTCTCGCATAGATACGCTTGTTGACACCTATCGGAATAATGGCCGAGGTGCCATTATTCCGGCAGGTGTCAGCGACAACATCAGAAGGAAGAGCAAGCATATCTACTCCACCCGTAACAAGCGAAGGAAAATCGATCCACAGAGGCTCTATTCCGCCATCATCCCGTTTCACAGCAAGATCTGAACCCATAATGCCTGGAACAATAACAACATTGCCCGACGCAGGCAACTGTTCACTCACTTTTCGCGAATGGGCGGAAAGCTTCTGCAACCAATCATATTCCTCTTTTCCAAAATAATCCACAAAGGCCTTCTCTACCGACGAATGCAAACGTTTTTCGAACAAATCCCAGTCCATTGCGGTGATCTCGCCAGGTTCATTCCGATGCATTGTTTTCCCTCCTGCTGCGTTCAACATCATTTACGAAAAACCGTGCCGGTACCATCCATCTCCGGAACGGTCAAATCAGTAAAAAAAGCAAAACAAAACTAAGGGTACTGAAATATCGCCGCTTATATGAAGCCAGGCTACGCTGCCATGAAAACGAAAAGCGGAACAAGAATAGATAAAAACAAGGTAAGAAATATGAGGCGATCAAGGAAAAAAATGAAAAAAAGCATGTTCGGTCAGCCTCCCTGCAGAGTTCGATATTGACGAACAGCGGACTCCGGGGTATATTTCTGCTGTGAATTGTTCTTTTGTCGAACCGAATTTCAATCAATTACATACTTCACTTCCATGTCACTTGAGATTACAGAAGCATGCACCTACTGCGCTGCGTGCGAGCCGGAATGTCCCGTCAACGCAATTTCTGCGGGAGACGACATCTATGTTATCGATGCAGGTACCTGCACCGAATGTGCAGGATATGCCGATTCACCTGCCTGCATGGCAGTATGCCCGGCAGATTGTATTGTCCAGGCATGAAGCGTGGCGGCGAGAGACGGACGGCAATACAGAGCCGTCACGCTCTCTCGCCAACCCGCCTGCGGCACGATCCCTTACCTGATCGATTCGAGAAAACGTTCGGCATCGACTGCCGCCATACATCCCGACCCAACGGCGGTCACTGCCTGACGATAGGTGTAGTCCTGTACGTCACCGCATGCGAAAACGCCTTGCACGCTGGTTTCAGTTGACGATTTTTTAGTCTCTATATAGCCATAATCATCGATGGCGAGCTGACCGCTGAAAAGACCGGCATTTGGAGCGTGGCCGATTGCGACAAACACACCGTCACAGAGGTGATCGATAAACTCACCGGTACGGAGATCCTTCAACCGGATACCGGTAACCTTGTGTCCGTCTCCAAGTATCTCTTCGACGACGACATTCAGAATTGTAGCGATTTTCGGATTCTTTCCGGCTCGTAGGCTCATTATCTTCGATGCCCTGAACTCCTCCCTGCGATGCACCAGCGTAACTTTTGAGGCGAATTTGGTCAGATAGAGAGCCTCTTCCATGGCCGTATCCCCACCGCCAACAACAAAAACACTGCACTCCTTGAAAAAGAAACCATCACAGGTCGCACAAGCCGATACACCCCGGCCCCTGTACTGGTCTTCGGATGCAATCCCGAGCCATTTGGCGTTTGCACCGGTTGCGATAATGAGCGAACGGGTAACGATCTCCCGACCGTCGTCAAGCGTAAGAGAGAATGGGCTCCTGGAAAGATCGGCCTCGACAACGCTTCCGTAAGCGAATTCGGCATTGAAGCGTTCAGCCTGCTGCCGCATTCTCGACATGAGTTCAGGCCCGTTGATGCCTTCCGGAAAACCGGGAAAATTTTCGATTTCGGTCGTGATCATAAGCTGGCCTCCAGGCTGCACGCCTTCGATCACGAGTGGTTTCAGGTTAGCTCTTCCGGTATAAATCGCTGCGGTATAACCGGCAGGACCCGTTCCGATGATAACGACATCACGAATCTCCTTTTCCATAGTTCCGCCTGTAAAATGGATTTGAAAAAAAAATCCCGGCAGGAAAACTGCCGGGATGAATCGAAAACTGAAAAATCAGCCGATATGTTCGTCGATTTTTTTAGCGATCATGTTTTTCGGCATGGCTCCGACCATCTGGTCAACCACCTGTCCGTTCTTGAAAATCAGCATGGTAGGAATGCTGCGGATACCGTACTGCGCGGCAGTATTGGGGTTTTCATCGACATTTACCTTAGCGATAACGGCTTTGCCTTCGTAATCGCCTGCAAGCTCTTCGATTACCGGACCAAGCATCATGCACGGACCGCACCATGCAGCCCAGAAATCGACAAGGGCAACCTTGTCAGATTCAAGAATCTCGGTTTTGAAGTTCTGATCGGTAGCTGCAAGATATTTTCCGCTCATTGTCGTTAAATTTTAAACGTTGTCATGGTCTAAACTCTATAGTAATACAAGCACCAAGTTATAAAAGTAACAAAAAAAAACAAGGATGTACCCTATTTACAAAATGCAGAAGCCCATTTTTCTAACCGGTAATTCTCACATTATCAGGCCCCAGAATTTCCTCCAGTTTTTCCAGCGTAGTATCGGAAGCATCAACCGGAGTGCCTCGGGCAAACATGCTGAGCGTTTCGATATTTTCACCGACTAAAGCCCTGACTTCAAAATCGACCGGAGTTCCCCCCCTATGGGCTTCAAAAAGTTTTTTCAGTTGCGCAAGTTTGCCGAGTTGTCCCTGTTCATCTGCATCGACTTTAAGAATGATTTTCTTTATCAGGCTGTTTCGTACCTTTTTAATGGGAATAACCTCTCGCACCAGCAATTTGAGCATACCTCCACTTACCTCTGCCTCCGCAACGAGCATAACGACCTCCTCGGGTTTTATCAGATGGCCGTATTGTTCGAAAACACTGGAAAAAACAGTAAAATCTGCTTTGCCGGTGAAATCCTCCAACGCACCGAACAACATCGCTTTCCCTTTCCGGTCCTGATGCGGTTTAATGGAAACAATGAGTCCGATCACCTTGTACTGTCTTGCCGGAGTAACCTCCTTGGTGTTGAGCTGCAGGGTTGCAAATGCTTCCCAGTCGCGATGGTAGGGCGACAGCGGATGGCGGCTGAGGTAAAAACCGACAAGTTTTTTTTCCTGAAGCAGTTTCTCCGATTCAGGCATTGGATCCGCCGGATCGAGATCGGGGTAGTGCACATCCTCGCCAGTGCCGCCGGATTCAGAAGTAAAAAATCCGCACTGCCCGAGAGTAACGGAGCGGTTCTGCATCTGCCCGAACTTGATGGCTTTATCAACATTGGCAAGCAGTTTTGCCCGGTTTGAATCGAGTTCGTCAAACGACCCGGCAAGAATAAGACATTCAAGCGCTTTACGGTTCATGACGCGCAAATCGACCGAAGCGGTGAGATCGAACAGATTCAGAAAATCCCGTTTCTTCCGCAGCCTCGAAGTAACAACCGCTCTGGCCGCGCCGCCAACCTGCTTGATGGCGCTCAGCCCGACCCTGATAAAGGGTTTTCCCCCTACATCCTCTATGGCAAAAAGCGTATCACTTTTGTTGACCGAAGGAGGAAGCGTCATGATGCCGAAGCTTTTCGCCTCGTCGGTAAGATGTTTCATCCGATCGGTATCGCCGATCTCGCTGTTGAGAATAGCCGTGATGAACTCTGCGGTATAATGCGCCTTGAGGTACCCTGTCCAGTAAGCAAGCACGCCGTATGCGGCAGAGTGACTTTTGTTGAAGCCGTAACCGGCGAATTCGGCCATCAGCTCGAATACCCGGGTGGCAAGCGTATCGTGAACCCCCTGAGCAACGCCGCCACTGACAAAATCAGCCTTGAACTGTTCCATGATTTCAGGCATCTTCTTACCCATTGCCTTGCGAAGATTGTCTGCCTTGGCCATCGAAAAACCTCCCATCACCTGGGATATCTGCATAACCTGCTCCTGATAGACGATAACCCCGTATGTCTCTTTCAGAATCTCCTCGAGCATGGGATGCATGTAGTCGATTGCCTCTCTGCCGTGCTTCCTGTCGACAAACAGATCAACGGCATTGCGATTCTCGTCGATTCTCGCATTCAGAGCTCCTGGACGATAGAGCGCGCTCATTGCTATAATATCACCGATCTGCGTCGGCTGAAGCCGGGTCATATAGTTCTGCATGCCTGACGATTCGAACTGAAAAATACCGGCCATCTTGCCCTCCTGAAAAATTCGAAAGGTTTTACGATCGTTCATCGGCAGCTTTTCCAGATCGATATCGATGTTGTGCCGTCTTCGGATGAGATGCAGGGTTTCGTCGATCACGGCAAGGGTTTCCAGACCCAGATAGTCGATTTTCAGGAGACCGGCAGTTTCGATCCAGTTCTTGTCGAACTGGGTAACGATCTGCTTTTCATCGACGCCATCGGCACCCTTGCCTCCGGTCTGGACGGTTTCGTCAAGATCGATCTCGTCGGCATACTTTCTGACCTCGGTCTCTATCTTGTTTGAAACATAGAGCGGCACCTGCTCTTCAAGAGGCCCATCGGTAATGACAACCGCACCGGCATGCATCGATACATTGCGTGCCCTGCCTTCGAGCGCTCGCGCGTATTCAAGAAGTTTCAGGTTTTCCGGAGAGCTCTCGACAAACTGCTTCAGATCCCTGACTTCGCTGATAGCCTTTTCAAGAGTGATGCCCGGCTTTGCAGGTACAAGTTTCGCGAGTCGGTCCACAATCGAAAGAGGAACTTCAAGCACACGCCCGGCATCACGAATGGCTGCTTTGGCGCCAAGCGTACCGATAGCAACCACCTTCGCCACGCTCTGGTCGCCATACTTTTCAACGGTATATTCAAGAACCTTCTGCTTGCCGACCGGCGTGAAATCGATGTCGATATCGGGCATCGAGAGGCGTTCCGGATTGAGAAAGCGCTCGAAAAGCAACTTGTACTTCAGTGGGTCGATTCTGGTTATTCCGGTTAGATAAGCCACGATACTGCCTGCAGCGGAACCCCTGCCCGGACCGACCGAGTAGCCCATCCGTCTCGATGCGGAAATCAGGTCACTGACAATAAGAAAGTAGGAACTGAACCCCATCTTCTCGATCACGCCAAGTTCAAGTTCAATCCTTGCTCGAACATCCTCTTCTGTAACCCCTTCAGCTTCCGAACCTGCATACTTCTCTGCGGCTCCTTCCCAGGTCAGATGACGAAGATACTTCGCCTCATCGTCAAACCCTTCGGGCAAACGATAATGAGGCAGAATAGGCTCTTTCTTTTTGAAGACATAGGTACATTTTTCAGCTATCCTCGCACTGTTTGCAAGCGCGCTGCCGTTATCCGGAAAAAGGCGCGCCATCTCCGCGGCGGTTTTCAGGTAGTGTTCACTGCCGGGAAGAGCCTGAAGGTTCTGGCTTGAAAGTTTTTCTTTGGTGCGATTGGCAATCATCGCCCGATAACAGCCGGAATCTTTACGATCGAGATAGTGGACGTTATTGGTGGCAACCAGTTCCACGGAAAATTTTTCGGCAAGCGCAATGGTTGCTGCATTGAGCTTATCGTCGAACGATGTTGCATGACGCTGCAATTCGAGATAGAAATTATCCCCGAAAATATCCTTGTAGTAGCTCGTAACGGTTTCCGCTTCGTGGAGGGAGCCGGCAAGCAATGCCCGACCTATTCTTCCCGAACTGTAGGCGGAAAGACAGATGAGGCCATCATGGTGATCTTCCAGAAGCCGCGACTCGAGATGAGGCGTACCGTTTATAAATCCCTCTCTGGATGCTCTGGAGAGCAGTATGCAAAGATTTCTGTAGCCCGCTTCGCTCTGAACCAGCAGTATGATTGAAGGAGAAAAAGTATTTTTCACATGGGAGTGAATGGCAGATTCAAGCAGAAACAGCTCTGTGCCGATTATCAGCTTCACGTCAGCTTTTTTGGCGTTGCTGAAAAGCTCCGGCATATTGAAAATCGAACAGTAATCGGTTACCGCCACACTCCTCATACCGAGCCGGCGGCATGCGGAGAAAAGCTCGCCGGGGAATACCGGACTGCTCTGCATCGAGTAGTGGGTATGAACGTGAAGATGCACAAATTCCATATAACGACCTTTCGGGGAGAGAGTTCATTCAAACGGGATCGACCAGCAGACCTCTGCCCGAAATAGTACAATTTTTTCGGCTCTTTAACCACCCGATAACCCTGTTTACAGGCTTTTTCCCGAACGGGCCGCTCCTCCCTGAAATCCATAACGCCAGCAGGTGCGACAGGAGGACGAAACAAGAGAAATCACGGACGAAAAACCCTTCACGAAGAACAGTAGTGCAGCACCTCTTTCCTGTTTGTCCTGATTTTATGCGTTTTACGATAGAGACTCACCGGAATTTCTCCGTCATAGGGAGCCGCTATACATATGGAAATCCTGTCGTGATAGATAGTTAGATCGATGCTTCGGTCCTGCCACCGTACGGAAAAGGAGAGGCGCTTCCACTTTCCCGGCAGCCATGGCTTCAGCACCAGCCGGTCCGATTTTATCGACAGCCCTCCGAACCCGTATACGACGGTCTGCCAGGCACCTCCTACCGCGGCAGCATGAATGCCCATGGCTGTATTTCCATGCAGATTTTCAAGATCGAAAAGAGCGGTTTTCATAAAGTAGTGATAAGCTCTGGATCGTTTTCCGACCGACAGGCCCATCATGGCATGCGTACAGTGGCTTAAGGATGACTTGTGCGCTGTACGCTTTTCGTAGTAGTCGAAATTCGCCTGCTTTGCCTCCTGGCTGAAGGCGTGGGGAAACAGGTGCATCAGCAGCAGCACGTCGGCCTGCTTGATGAGCGTCGTCGATCCGATATTCCTGTAGGTGACCCCCCTGGGGAGCTTCGGGTGCCCTTTACGGTCAAACCCTTCGATAACGTAGTCGCGAAGCCTGAAATAACCGTCAAACTGCTCGACGAGCATGGTGGCGGGATCAATGGAAAATTTCAAACACCTGCTCACCGAAAGCCATCCGGCAACCTCTTCTTCGGCAAGTTCAATTTTGCGGCAGAGAGGTTCAAAACGGTCCTTGTGTCGCTTTGTCATGTAGGTGAAAAGCATGCAGGCAAGCCGGAGATGCCATTTCACCATGTAGTTCGTATAGGCGTTGTTGTCGACATGTTCATGGAATTCGTCGGGGCCGATAACCCGGCGTATCTCATAGATACCCTCACTGAGGACCACCCGGCTGGCCCAGAATCTTGCCGTCTGAAAAACCATTTCAAGCCCGCATTCGAAAAGAAACTCTTCGTCGCCGGTCACCCGAAAATATTTCTCGACCCCGTAAATGACATCAGAGACGATATGATCCTCCTCCATGCCGGTATAGATGAGCCGGATGGTGCGTTCGAGTTTCGAGGCGAATCTCGGCGTCACGTCCTCGCCTGTCGAGGCGGACTCCCATGCATATTTCGCTCCCCGGTAGCCGTTCCTTTCGGCGTTTTTCATCGCCCCCGGAAGCGTCGCATACCGGTAGTGCAGCATGTTGCGCGCCGTTTCCGGAAAATTGTAGATAAAGAACGGCAGAATGAAAATCTCTGTATCCCAGAACACATGGCCGAGGTAACCCTCCGAACTGAGAAACTTCGCTCCGATGCTGCCTGAAACCGGAGGTCCATTGATCAATAGCTGATAAATGTTGTAACGCAATGCCCCCTGGGCAGGAGGGTCTCCCGCTATCCTGATGTCGGCCTGCTTCCATTTTTCTTCACATGCCTGAAGATGAGCCGCAAGATGCACTTCGGCCCCGGTACGGACATACTTTTTCAGCTCGCATATCGAGCGGCTGAACATGCTCTCTTCGGGAATTTCCCGGCTGGTATGCACCACGGCAAGTTTTTCGAACGTATAGGACTGGCCTTTCTCGACCTCGAGGGTCATCTCGCTGGTGAATTTCTCGCCGTAAATTCTCGGTTCGGGATACGCCCTTGCGAATTTGGGTAATATCAGCTTCCACGATGCTGACTCGGCTATGCGTATGCCCTGCTGCCGGGTCTTCATTTCGAGGTACATGAAATTCCTGCCCCGCTCGATCTTTTCAAGCTGCAGATGCTTGATGCGCTCTTCGGGAAAAAAACCCCGGTTGCACACATCTCCGTTAAGACCGCTGAATACCCGCAGGGGAGCGGAAAAATTTCGCGGAGTTATCCTGAAAAGCATATAGCCAAGATGAATCTGGTGCGTGTATACCAGCCGGAGACTCTCTATGGTTAGAATCCGGCCAGCGGAGTTCCGCATGGTGGTCGAACGATGCAGAATCCCTTTTTTCATATCGAGCACCTGTTCGTGAAAAAGCAGGGTGCAGGTTGAGAGGCTGAACTTCTCACCTTCGCTCCAGACGGAAACGTCAGTCCACATAGGGCACTTCACCAGCTCCTCGACATCGGCTTCCGAACGGTCGTAAACGCCGCCGATATACATCCCGCCGGCATGACCGTCAGGAAGCTCTTCAAGACTTCCCCTGATGTTGAGATAGCCATTGCCTATCGTAAAGAGCGATTCGGCTATCTGGATACTGTTTGTGGTTCTTCGAAATCCTTTGCGGCGCATAAGCCACGCCTCTTCGGACAACCCAAGAAGTGAGGCGTGCGGCAGTCCCGTGCCCGCAAACCCGTTCGATTCAGTTCGGTACATCCTGGTCTCCGGGGGATTGAAAAAAGATATGCCTTCATATGTGAGTCTCTACTTGAACAAGGGAGCCTTTCAAATAGTTTATTCCATTTCCAATACAAATATGCAGTTATATTGCCCGCGACAATCCTGAAATTCCTTCCCATTAACCAGCACAAAAGAAGTATCGCTTCGCGGGAGTATCGGCCGGGTACGCCCGGGAGTATCATTCGCTCCGCGAATGGCAGTATCGCGCGCCGCGCGGCATAAAATTATGTTCTTTTTTCAACTCCTGGCTGGATAGCTGGATGGCGAGACAACAAAACAGCCAAAATCTTTTCCTGCTAATCAGCTGACAAGCCATCCAGCCTCTTCAACCTGACCCGTAACACTCAGCACGTTCTTCCGATCTCCACTCAGAACTCAGAACTAATTCCCCAATCTTCTACCGCGAAGCGATACTCCAGCAAAGCGAAGCGAGCTATACTCCGCGATGCGACAGCGAGCATACTCCCGTTCGCTCCGCGAACGATACTCCTCTTCCGGCTACCGAATACAGAGTTCCCGCCCACCGCAAACTGCTCACAGCCCACAATCCCCATCTTCCCATTCCCTCATCGCTTGGTACTGGATTATAATCGTATTCTTGAAATAGAATTGGAATTACAGGGCAAAGCCTTCCCGAAAATGGGGCATAGAGAGTAAAAAACAGGCTATGGAACCGTAACGCTTTTTTTCTTATACTGTAAACATGTAATTATCAATATTTGCGTTAATAATTTTAACCGCCTCTTGAATTTTGGAGCAGAACACCTATAGCAATTGCCCGATATGCGGTTTCCCGCTCTCCTCGGAGAGTGCGGTCTGCCCCCGGTGCGGTAACGATATTCTCGAAGACATCAACTCTCTCGACGAGCAGAGCATGGAACTTCATCGTCACAATATCGAAGAAAAAAAAGCTGCCTGGTACACGCGCTGTATAACGGAAAATCTCGGTTTCTGTGAAAATCCGGTTGAAGATTCATGCACCAGCACACCGACAATTTCAGGAACCCGACACATCTGCTGCAGCTCGGAAGAGCGTGAATTTCTGGGAACCTGTAGCAGATCCACCCTTTTCGATGACAGCTCGCTCCGAAGAAAATGGTGGAACTGCCTTTCCGCCGACTGGAAAGAGGTAGTCAAAAGCACCATAAAACTGGTACGCGATCCATCCGAGGCGGAACTTCTCGATTTTTTTCAAACCACTCATCTGCGCTGCGATAATCGCCGCGTGCATGATCTTCTTCCGGTGCGCATGCTCGAGCATCTCCAGCAGCTCCGCTGTGATGAATCGCCGGTGGAGAATCTCGAACCGATTGCGGATCTCATCCATCTGCAGCGCCTCTATGCATTCGACTGTGATATCGCTTCTCTCGAGCCACTGCGCAACCTCCGGAACCTGAAACTGCTCTGGGTATCGAGTACCCAGATAACATCGCTGGAGCCATTGAAAAATCTGGTCAATCTTGAAGAGCTTTACTGTTCTGAAACCATGATTGCCGACCTCTCTCCCCTGCAATCGATTGTAACGCTCGAGAAGCTCAGCTGCTATAAAACGGAAATCATCGATCTCGATCCCTTGAGATCTCTTGAAGATCTCATCGAACTCGGCATCAACAATACGGGTATTGACGATCTGGCTCCACTTGCCGGTCTGCGTAATCTCGAATACCTTCGCTGCAGCAAAACCGGTATAACAAGCCTTGATCCTTTAAAAAATATCATCGGGCTGAGGGAACTCAATGTCTCAAAAACACAGGTCTCCTCGGTCGAACCGCTTGCAGGTCTCGCGGATCTCGAGGAACTCGATATTTCACATACTCCGGTACGCTCGATAGAGCCGCTCATGCATCTTGAAAGTTTCGAAAAGCTCGAGCTTTCTGCAGGGCAGGTTCCCGATATGGAGATCGAACGGTTCATCGAACTGCATCCAGGCTGTGAAGTCCTGCTGAAAAACTGAACCGGGTACTGAGCGGAAAAAACAAAACTGGAAAGGGCGGCTTTTTTCAAAGCCGCCCTTTCCAGTTTTTATATGCCTCTCGAGAAACCGGTTTACATGAACACCGCAAGAAGCACGCCGGCAGCCACGGCTGAACCGATAACGCCCGAAACGTTCGGGCCCATGGCGTGCATGAGCAGGAAGTTGTGCGGATCGGCATCGAGACCAACCTTGTTCGATACGCGCGCAGCCATCGGAACCGCCGACACGCCGGCCGAGCCGATCAGCGGATTGATTTTCTGCTTCAGGAAGAGGTTCATGAACTTCGCCATCAGAACGCCGCCGGCCGTGCCAAGCGAGAAGGCGATAAGGCCGAGCACGATGATACCGAGCGTCTCGATATTGAGGAACTTCTCGGCAGAAAGCTTGCTGCCAACGCCGAGACCGAGAAAAATGGTAACAATGTTGATAAGCGAGTTCTGGGCAGTATCACTGAGCCTCTCAACAACACCACACTCCCGCATGAGATTGCCGAACATGAGAAAACCGATCAGGGGAGCAGCCGAAGGCAGCAGCAGGGCGCAGAGCACAATGACGATGATCGGAAAAAGGATTTTTTCACGCTTCGAAACGTAACGGAGCTGGCTCATCTTGATTTTGCGCTCCTCCTCGGTGGTAAGCCACTTCATGATGGGCGGCTGGATGATCGGTACGAGCGCCATGTAGGAGTAGGCTGCAACGGCGATACTGCCGAGCAGGGCCGGGCTGAGGCGTGAGGCCACAAAAATGGAGGTCGGGCCATCGGCGCCACCGATAATGCCGATCGAAGCGGCATCCTTCATGGAAAAGTTGATGCCCGGAACATACTGCGTAAGCAGCAGGGCGCCTATCAGGGTTCCGAAAATACCGAGCTGTGCGGTGCCGCCGAGCAGACTGGTTTTCGGATTGGCGATCATGGGGCCGAAATCGGTCATAGCACCGACACCCATGAAGATAAGCAGGGGAAAGACGCCACTCTGGATGCCGACGTTAAAGACATAGTAGAGAATGCCTCCCTCGTCGTTGATGTAGGCAAGCGGAATGTTGGAAAACACCGCACCCATGCCGATCGGAATCAGCAGCAGCGGCTCGAACCCTTTTGCGATGGCCAGGTAGATTAGCAGGGCTCCGACGCTCATCATGAGTATGCGTCCAAGACCCTCGGTCCAGGTCAGCCTGTTATCGACGATCAGTGCGTAGATACCGGTACTCTCAACAAGGTTTTTAAAAACTATCGACAGGGAGAGGCGTTCGGTTGTAGCATCAGAACCCTGCACGCTGGTCAGCAGATCCTGCTTCTCGATCTTCAACAGCACTGCACCGGCCGGAACCCTGGTGTACTTGTTGTAGAGGCTTTCGTTGATGTAGGTAACATGCCCCGACACGCCGGCGCTTACCGTGATCTTGTTGTGGTGCTGGTCGGTAAACAGGCCGAGAAAATCGCCCTGGCGGACATCGTCGCCAACCTTCAGCATCCGGCTGTCGCGAACAGGAACCTTCACCAGTTCGAGATCTTCAGGCACCGAAAGGGTTACAATACCCTCTTCGGTCTGAAAAAAACTTTGCGCTTGCCCCGCCGTCGTGAAGCACAGCAGGGAGAGCATCAGAAAAAGAATTTTACGCATGAATAGTTATGCTTAACCATTAAGAATTGTGAGTTGATTGACCGGGATCATGCGATATAAAGCAACGCATCGCCGGTGGCTACGGTATCGCCGACGGCGACATCTATCGAAACTACCTTGCCGCTTTTGGGCGCCTTGACCGGCGACTCCATCTTCATGGCCTCGATGATCACCACATCATCGCCCTCCCTTACCGTGTCTCCAACTTCCACTTCGATGGCCATAACGGTACCCGGCAGCGAGGTTTCGACCGGAGTCCCCTCGCCTGCAGCCTGTGCATGGGGGGCCGCTGCGGCAGTAACAGCCGGAGCGGCTGATTTAATGGCGCCGGTGCCTTCAGCTACCGAAACATTGTAGGACTTGCCGTCCACGGTGATGATATAGTTTGACATGCCTGATTTTGCTGGTTTAGCGGTTGAAACGGTTGCTGAAGATACGTTTTTCGGAGCGGCCTTGGCGGCGGCTTCGGCCTCGACATCGGCCTTGAAGCGAATGCCGAGCGGCTTGTCGCCCTTGAGAAAAGAGATGCCTTTGGCGCCGCAGGTAGCCGAAATGAAGATGTTCTCCTCGGTTACCGGGAGACCGGCTTTTTCGAGCAACTGACGGTTACAGGCGATGCCGAGTTCGGGATTGCGGTCGTTGATGTCATGCACGTCCTCGTTGGTGGGCTGCAGTCCGAGCTGCTCGGAGGCGAGGCGCACCACTTCCGGATCAGGCTCAGCCGGCGTACGTCCGAAATAGCCGAGTACCATCTTTCCGTAGCTTTCGGTAATCTTTTTCCAGGGACCCTGAACCGTGTTTGCAAAAGCCTGCTGGAAGTAGAACTGCGAAACCGGAGTCACCGAAGAACCGAAACCGCCTTTGGCAACCACTTCGCGCATGTTGCGGATCACTTCAGGGAAAAGATGGAGCGTATTGGTGTCGCGCATCATCTGGGTATTGGCGGTCAACGCTCCGCCCGGCATCGGGGAAAACGGTATGAGCGGGTTCACCTCCTTGGCTTCGGGAGGCATGTAGTACTTCTCCATCTGGTTCATGAAAAGACCCTCCACCTCGATATACTTTTCGTGATCGATGTCGAGCGTATAATCGGTGCCACGAAGCCTGTGCCACATGGTGAGGATATCGACCTCGGCCGTACCGCCGCTGACCGGAGCCATGGCAAGGTCGATGATGTCCGCTCCGCCCTCGATTGCCGCGTAGTTGCAGGCGACGCCCATACCAGCAGTATCGTGCGTGTGGAACTCGATAACGGTCCCTTCGGGCAGCATTTTACGTGCGCCCTTGATCGACTCATAAACGACAACGGGCGTTGTGGCTCCCGATGCGTCCTTGAAGGCTACGCTGTCGAAAGGAATACCGGCATCGAGAATCTCGCGGAGCTTGTCGAGATAGAACTTCGGGGTGTGGCAGTAGGTCTCTTTCAGTCCCGGGGGAAGGCCCATCAGGGCGATCACAACCTGGTGCTTCAGGCCGGCGTTGTGGATGCACTGACCGGAGTAAGCGATGTTGCGCACATCCATGAGCGCGTCGAAATTGCGAATGGTGGTGATGCCGTGCTTCCTGAACATGCGGGCGTGCAGGTCGATGATGTCGCGCGACTGCGATACCAGGCCGACCACATTGGCGCCCCTCGAAAGGGTCTGCAGGTTGATGTCCGGGCCCACAATCCGTCTGGCGGCATCCATCATGTCGAATGCGTCCTCCTGGCAGTAGAAGTAGAGACTCTGAAAACGCGCACCGCCACCGATTTCAAAATTATCGGTACCCGCTTGCACTGCAGCTTCGAGCGCAGGAATGAAATCCGCAGTTTTCACCCTCGCTCCGTAACAGGACTGAAAGCCGTCACGGAAGGAAACATCCATAAACCTAATTTTTTTCATAAACCTCGTCTGGTTGTTATACTCTTGGTAAAATTAAAACACTCCTGCCTCCACCGTTATGCTGATTACCGGGTTGCATGCGCATGCACAGCGGCTGTAATCACGGCCGTCATGCGTGAGGCCTCGTCTGCCGAAGGAGATGCCGTCATGACCGCTTTCTTCATCTCTTTCTCCCTCTTTTTCCTTCGTTTCGCTTCGGCTTCGTCGAGAATCATTTTCTCTTCCTGAAGCGCATGCTCCCGGAACGATGCAGAAAGCATTTTAATGATGGTATTCATGATAATCAGAAAAAAATAGACCACAAGCATCCCTACCACCATGAGAATAAATCCGTCAAAAATCATACCGGTCTGTATTTAAAGTTGTTATAAATTTAGTTCTTCAATTTACGCGCAGATTCAACCCGCATTCAAAACGGCTCAGGCCATTGAGCCAAGCATGCCGAACGACTCGTCCTCGACCTTCCGATGAAGGCTGTTGCCATGCGCGTCCATGGTGACGATTGCCGGAAACGAGTCCACCTCGAAATGCCACATCGCCTCGGGAACCCCCATCTCTTCGAGAAAATCCACGCCGGTTACCGAGTGGATGCACTTCGCGTAGTACTGCGCGGCGCCTCCGATGGCATTGAGATAGACCGCGCCGTGCTCCTGCAGCCCCTTGAGGGTTTTCGGCCCCATCCCGCCCTTGCCGATAATGGCCCGCAAGCCGAGCTTTTCAATCACATCGGCCTGATAGGGCTCCTCTCGGATCGAGGTGGTGGGGCCGGCTGCGGTGACGCGGTAACTACCGTCCGCGTTTTTCATGATGACCGGTCCGCAATGGTAGAGAATGCCGCCGCGGGTATCGATGCCATCCGGCAGGTCGTGGGACATGACATGATGGTGAAAAGCGTCGCGCCCGGTATGCATGACTCCGTTGATGATGACGATATCGCCGACCCTCAGCCGGCGTACCTCATCCTCACTGACCGGAGCCTGCAGCACGACCTCCTTTCCGGTCAGCGGAATGCCTTCGCCCCGCGCCATACGCCGGATTTCATCGGCATCGCGGTACTGCCAGCTTATAATCGATCCCGATTCGGGATCGAGCAAAACGCCGAGACGACGGTAAGCCCAGCAGTTATAGGCGACCGAAACGAAAAAGCTTGCCGGAACCCGGTGCGAAGCGCCGATCTTGCAGCCGAGCAGGGTGGTCTTTCCACCGAATCCCATGGGTCCGATGGAAAGGGTATTGGCTTTTTCAAGAATATCCTCTTCAAGCGCCTGCAGTTCGGCATCCGCATTGGTGTCGTCAACCCGCCTGAAAAGCTGTTTTTTTGCAAGCTCGTACCCGCTGGTACGGTCGCCGCCTATTCCGACGCCGATAAAGCCGGGGCTGCACCCCTGCCCCTGCGCCTGATAGACCGCGTGCAGGAGACACTTGCGCACCCCGTCAAGGTCGCGCGCAGCCTTGCCAAGACCGGGTATATCCGCGGGAAGCGAGTACTGGATGTTCTTGTTTTCGCACCCTCCGCCCTTGAGAATCAGCCGCACCTCGATATCATCCTTTTCCCACGGTTCGAAATGTATAACCGGCACATGGCATCCGAGATTGTTGCCCGAGTTTTTACCGCTGAGAGCATCGACCGCGTTAGGGCGTAGCTTTCCGGTGCGTGTGGCCTCGGCAACGGCCTCTTCGATTTCACGCTTCATCATGAGCTGGTCGGCACCTCGCGGAGAGTGGATGAAAAACGTCGGCATGCCGGTATCCTGGCATATCGGCGATACATTGTCCACCGCCATATCGATGTTGACCGAGATGGCCGACATGGCAAGCCCTGCCTGCGATGCGGGATCCTCGCGATCAATGGCGCCGGCGATAGCCCGGCGCACATCTCCGGGCAGGTTTGCCGAAGTTTCGGTAATAAGCGAAAGTACTGATTCCCTGAAATTGTTCATGGCACTGAAAGGATAGATGCTGTTAATAAACCTGCCGCCGCGCGGCCGGTCAGTTGTTTAGGGCTTTTTCGGAATCCGACTGCTTCACCAGCAGTACAGGAACATCCGCGGACCGGAAAACCGCTTCTGCCACGCTGCCCACCATGAGGCGCATGAGACCGGTTCGTCCATGAGAACCCATGATGATCAGGTCGGCTCCCCATGCGGCGGCATGATCGCTTATCACTTTTGAGGCCTCTCCCCGGAGAATGTGAATATCGGCACAGAGACCATTCTTTTTTTCAGCCATGAGCACTCCTGCAAAGTTTTGCGGAATGACGTCCTCGTTCTCCTGGGAAGCCAGATTCAGGCCGTAGTTTGCAGCGGTCTTCAAGGCGATGTTTTCAGGCGGCTGAACATGCAGAAACCGGACATGCGCATTGACTTTACGGGCAAATTCAATAGCATACCTGACCGCTTTGTCCGATGTATCAGAATAATCCGTCGGGCAGAGAATCTTTGAAAGATGGATCATAAGAGTAGCCTGATAACAGGTGAAAAAAAGAAAAGGGGATACTGCGTTTACAAACTCTGAATTTACATTTTTTTTGTTTAAAACATTGTACTTGTTGAAGCACCGAAACCGCCTCGGAGCCTGAAAAACATGAGTTATCTCAGCATGACACTCTGCGCGACCAAGGGTGCTCATCCATGTACTTCACCGCGCGCCAAATCAGCTCGCGAAGTACTCGTTGTTGTTCAGCATCTGGTTATATTGAAAAATAAATACAGAGAAAAGCCGAGATAACAGGTTACCAATAAAGGCAACGCAACCGCATGCACACTATCGTTGAAGCACTGAGTCGCCCTGAAGCGTACCCGCACGAAACATGCGGCATCCAGATAGCGGAGACCCATATTTCATGGGTATTCCTGACCGGTACTTACGCCTACAAAATTAAAAAACCGGTCAATCTGGGATTTCTCGACTTTTCGACCCTTGAAAAACGGTACCGATACTGCCATGACGAGTTGCACCTTAACAGACGACTCGCACCGGAACTGTACCTCGATGTCGTACCCGTTACCCGTTCAGAAGAAACCCTCAGAATAGGGGGAAGCGGCACGGCAATCGAGTATGCCGTAAAAATGATGCAGTTCGATCGAACACATGAACTCGACCGGCTGCTTGCCGGAAACCGGCTCACGGCAAAACATATCGACAGTATCGTAGAAACGGTTGCCGCGTTTCATCTCTCCATACCGGCGGCAGCTCCGGATTCGGAGTACGGCAGTCCGGAAAAGCTTATTCTGCCGCTGCTTAAAAATTTCCGCCATACAGCGGAACTTGTCAAAAACAATGTGGAACAACAGCTGCTTGAAAAGCTTGAAACGTGGGTTGAGAAAGAACATCTGCGCCTTACGCCCCGCTTTCTGGAAAGAAAAACAGCAGGGTTCATTCGGCACTGCCACGGAGACATGCATACCGGCAATATGGTATGGCAGAATGAAAAGGTAGTGATTTTCGACTGCATCGAGTTCAGCCAGGCACTCTCCATGATCGATGTTATCAGTGATATAGCCTTTCTTTTCATGGACCTCGAACACGGCGGACACCGGGAACTTGCCTGGCGTTTCCTCAACGGCTACCTCTCGACGACAGGGGACTACGAAAGCCTCTCTCTTCTCTGTTTTTACAGCCTTTATCGGGCAACGGTACGGGCAAAAGTCACGGCGATCCGGTTCGAACAGGAGACGAATGAAAAACGCAGGCATGCCATCCGTGAAGAGCACCTCTCCTATGTGCGTCACGCCTTTCACTATACACTGCCGGGAACAGCGCATCTCGTGATAACCTGCGGAGTTTCGGGAAGCGGAAAAAGTACGCATGCAGTCCCCCTTGCATCCGAACTGCAGGCCGTTCATATCCGGTCGGATATCGAGCGCAAACGACTTGCGGGCATCGGTGCGAATACAAGCAGCAGGAAAAGCTCCGGAATGGACATCTATACGACTCTTTTCACCGAAAAAACCTACCAGCGTCTTGAGGACATTGCTGCTGCGGCTCTTGAAGAGGGTTTTCCCGTGCTGCTTGATGCAACCTTTCTCAAAAAGGACGAGCGAATGCGATTCAGGAAACTTGCCGGACAATCAGAATGCCCGTTCACCATTCTGCATTTTTATGCCGATGAAGCGTTGCTCCGCGAGAGGGTCACAAAGCGTTTTCAGGAAGGAAGCGATGCATCGGAAGCTGATGAGACGGTACTTATTATGCAGCTTGCAGCTGCAGAACCGCTATCCGAAGAAGAACGCAGGGTTACGATCGATATCGATACCAGCCGGAAGGTTGATTACAGCAAAATCGTCCATGAGCTGCAGAAGCGAAATGAATCCCTGTAAATAGCCTGCCGCACAGGGAGTTCGTCACCCCCGAAAGATATTGAATCAATAAATCCGGGGGATATCGAAAATTTCACATCCCGAGCATCGACATGGCGACCTGTTTGGCCTGCAGAAGTCCCACGTTGAGAAATGAAATATAAGGGAATACCTTAAACCTCTATCCCGAAAGCCAGCCTTATACCGTAACCGGCGGCAAAACTCAGTGCCGCAACCGTAAAGCTGAGCCCCACCATCTCAAAAAACCTGCTTTTGAAAGGAACGTCCTGCGCAACGGCAATGTAGAAATTGAAGAACCCGATAATACATATCGAAGCCGCAAATGCCATTCCGAGACAGAGATAGAGATCGGAAACAAACAGGTAAGGTGCCACGAGTACCAGCACCGTGAGTATGTACGCAAATCCGGTATAAATTGCCGCCTTGAGGGGATTTTTTCCGCCTGGCTCCGATTTGGTGGAGAGATACTCCGACGACGCCATGGAAAGCGCCGCGGCAAAACCGGTGATGGAAGCGGTCAAAGCAACAAGCGAGGTGTTCTGCAGGGCAAAGGTAAGACCGGCGAGCACACCCATCAGCTCGACAAGGGCATCGTTCAGTCCAAGCACAACCGATCCGGTATATTTCAGCCGGTCTTCATCGAGCAGGGTAATCAGAGCCTGTTCATGCTCCTCTTCATCCCGGATGATACCGTTGATCTCCTTGAACGCTCCGGGCATGCGGTTATACGTATTGTGAGCGTTCTGCTCTGACTTTTCCATGAGCTTGATACCGAAGGTAAAACCGAACAGCATGCTGACAAACGTATACAACCACACTTTCAGCCTGCTCGGGGCAATATCCCGCCGGGTATAGGTTTTCCAGACATTATAATGCCGCATCTCATCGTCGGCTATCTGACTGAGAATACGACGATTTTTAACGCCGCTCACCCTGCCGGACAGATATTTATAGATGTAATGCTCGGTGATCTCGTTTTTCTGAAAAACGGCAACTTCTCTTGTATCGAAATCCCTGCTCTGTTTCACAAATCAACCGGTTAAAAAATTTGATAAAAAATATTGATCTATTACCGCTGCAGCGTAGCTGCCTCGATCAGACTGTTCATTCTCGAAAGGAAGTCAGTCGTTGAATCAAGTCCCCCTTCATGCAGAAGGGCCCCATCGTAAAGCTGCTCGATCACGGTTCTGATCAGAGGATTTCCTGCGTTGGCCATGTACATGCCTGAAAGATTCCGTATAATCGGGTGCGCCGTATTCACTTCAAGAATCTTTTTACCGGCAGGCATCTCTGCCTGCATCATCTTCATCATCCGCTCCATCTGACTGTCAAGCGCATCCTTTCCGCTCACAAGCGTTACCGGCGAACTCACCAGACGGTGCGACTCGACGACATCTTCAATCCGATCTCCGAGTGTCTCTCTGAACAGCGCGAGAACCGGCTGAAGAAGGTTTTCCGGAAGCGGTTCGCTCCCCTCTTTTTTCTCATTTGTGAAATCAATATCGGCTTTTTCAATGGATTTCAGAGGTTTTTTCTCATACTCGTGAATCGAGGGAATCACGAAAACATCTACGGGATCGGAGAGCAGCAGCACTTCGATGCCTTTATCCTGAAAATATTCGAGGTTGGGATGCGCAAGCAACTGGCTGCGGCTGCTGCCGGAATGATAATAAATCTCTTTCTGATCATCACCTATCCGTCCGACATACTCCTTTAACGTTACATATTCATCCACTGCAGTTTTCGTGCTTTCAAAACGAAGCAGCTCGATAAGCTTGTCCCGATTTGTAAAATCGGTATTCAGTCCGATCTTGACGATCGGCCCGAACGCCTTATAGAAAGTGCGGAACTTCTCTGGCTGCTCTTTGGCAAGCGTATCGAACCAGCCGAGTATTTTTCCGGAAAGAATCTGGCGGATCTTCGCCATCACCGGACTCGACTGTACGATCTCTCTGGATACGTTGAGCGAAAGATCTTCGGTATCGACCACGCCAACGAGAAAACGCAGATATTCCGGAAGCAGATCGCGGCACTCGTTCTGGATCATCACTTTTTTCACGTAAAGCTGCGGCCCGCGGTTTTCAAGCTCGCTCTGTCGATAGAGAAGTTCCGGCGGAGCTTCCTTCGGCAGAAAAAGCAGCGCCTTGAAACTCACCATTCCCTCAACGGAAACATGCAGATAATCGAGAGGATCCTGAAAATCATTGGCGATGAACTTGTAGAACTCGTTGACCTCTTCATCTTTCAGTTCGCTCTTCGAACGCTGCCAGAGCGCTGTAACGCTGTTGATCTGCCTGCCGTCCAGGGTAATGGGAAAATCGACGAAGTTCGAATATTTCTTGATGATATGTTCCACACGATACTCTTCGGCGAACTCTTTCGACTCCTCCTTGAGCTTGAACGAGATCGTCGTGCCCCTTCCGGCCTTTTCGATTTTTTCGATCGTGTAGGTGCCCTGTCCGAAAGACTTCCAACGATACCCTTCGGAACCGGCTCGAGCGCTTCTGGTTTCGACCGTGACCTCATCGGTCACCATGAAAACCGAATAGAAGCCCACACCGAACTGGCCAATCAGATTGCCGTCAAGCTCCTTCTGCTGCTCCTTCAGCGCCTGCATGAATCCGAGCGTTCCGGATTTCGCGACCGTGCCGAGATTGGCGATCAGCTCCTCTTCAGTCATACCTATCCCGTTATCCTCGATCATGAAGGTCAGCTCTTTGGGATCAACGGTTATCTTCACCCGAAGATCGGCGCCCTCTTCCAGAAGGTCCTGATCGGTAAGAGCATCGAAGCGCACCTTGCTGAGAGCATCGGAAGCGTTGGATATCAGTTCACGAAGAAAAATTTCCGGGTGGGTGTAAAGCGAATGGACGATGAGATCCAGAAGCTGCTTCATTTCGGCTTTATATTCGAATTCCTGGATGGAACTCCCACTGTTTTGATTCATGATAACTCGTTGATTGGATTAGGGACAGGAAACCGGGCACAAGGCAAAACACCATTATGCAATTAAGGGGGTAAATTTAAGGCAAAACAGTTAATATAGCAAGCATAGCGCTTTCAGATGAAAATTCCGAGTGTACTTTGGCTTGCCGCCCAGAAAAAAAAACGGCCTGAGTGAATTACCGAAGAAAGTAACAACACTCAGGCCGCCTATCATAGCAGAACCCTTCATCAATAGCCATTATCATTTTGTCCTCGTCGCTTCGTATTTCTTGCCTCCATTACCGTTACTTTGGGCATCCATAATCGGAACACCTGCCTTGTAATTTCTTGCAATATCGATGCGCCTGCTGTTCTCACTCTCTACAAGAACGAGGAACGTGCAACCAACAATAGATGTAGGTACGGTTACACCTCCTGTTTTCGAATAACCCGAAGCAAGTCCGAGAAGCGCACCTGCAGGACCATTAACCAGACCGGAGACAAGTGGAGATAAAGAGAACCCACTACTCTTGGAATCAACTCCCATCGCAGAACTGATTGCCTGATGAGTTGACTGGAGCGTAATATTTAAATCCCTTCAGCCTACAACACAATCATTACTACAGTTCTTCTATTATCTTCGCCGGAGTTTTATGCGTGCGGCTACTTCCCCATCGTATACTCGCTTAACACCATCACCCATTGCTTTTTCTATATCCCGGATATTCGAAACAAGCCGTTGCATACCTGAAATTTCGACCGAAGCGGCCTGATCGGAACCCCACATGGAACGGTCGAGCGTCACATGCCTCTCAACGAATGTCGCACCAAGCGCTACTGAAGCCCATGTTGTGGAAAGTCCCACTTCATGACCTGAATAACCGACAGGAATATCAGGATAGGCTGTTTTCAACGTCTGTATCATACGAAGGTTCAACTCTTCGACCGGGCATGGATAGGTTGAGTTGGTATGAGCAATCAGAAGATTGTGATGGCCAAGCTCCAGAACAGCCTGGTCAATTTCATCCATGGTGGACATGCCTGTCGAAATGATAAGCGGACGACCTGTCTCTATTGTTTTTTTCAGCAAAAGAAGATCGGTAAGCGATGCTGAAGCTGCCTTGTAACAAGGCGGATCGAACTGCTCCATAAAATCAACGGCATCCTCATCCCAACAAGAGGCGAACCAGAAAATACCATGCGTCTTGCAGCACTTGTCGATCTCCATATACTCACCACGACCGAACTCGACTTTGTACCGGTAGTCGATATAGGTCATCCGGCCCCAGGGTGTATCCCGCTCTATATTGCGCTGATCGGGAGGCACACAAACATCCGGCGTACGCTTCTGGAACTTCACCGCATCGCATCCGGCAAGTGCGGCGCCTTCGATCAACTGTTTGGCAACATCGAGTGAGCCGTTATGATTGATGCCTATTTCAGCAATAACAAATGCCGGATGTCCGTCACCCACATATCTGTTTCCTATTTTTACTTCCGCCATATCATCGTTCGAGTTAATGTAAAAAAACCGGCGAGAGACAGCACAACTGCATCTGCTCAGTCATCCGGTGTATTTTTTTTTGCTATGAGCAATTCTGCAAACTCCCTGAACGCTCCGTGACCGCCACGGGCTTTGCAGACATAATGAACAAAAGGCTTTACGAAATGCATGGCATCACCAGGGCAGGCAGTGAGACCGTGATCTGCAATGGCTTTCATTATTGCAAGATCATTGACGTCATCACCGATATAGGCAAGCTCATGCATCTGCAGACCTGTATCGGAAAGAACCGTCTGAAGTCGTGAACGTTTGTCCTTCACTCCAAGGTAGAGATGCCGCATTTTCAGCTTTTCCACACGTTTGGCAATGCTGGGCGAAACCTCTCCGGTCATTATTGCCGTATCGATACCAAATTCAAGAAGCCGCTCGACACCCATTCCGTCACGAATAGAATAGCGCTTCAGTTCCTCCCCTGTTGCACCGTAATATACCCCGTTATCGGTAAAAACGCCATCATTGTCGGAAATAACCAGTTTGATTCTGCTTGCACGCAACCAGAGATCATCACTGCAGAGTTCAATCATAAGGGCACCTCTATTTATTATGGGGGAGCTTAAATTATTATAAAATATAAAA
>DYNE01000116.1 GCA_020721225.1 Pelodictyon luteolum
TGCCTGAAACTTCTTCACTCCATCGAGAAAAACGCGGAAACTGCTTGAGTTGTTACGGTCTGGAGCCAAGTGCGGGGCGATCGCTTTTGCTTGGATTATTTTCCCGCAATCCCCGGTAATCTTAGCAAGCACCTCCGAGGCGTTGGTCAAGGTATCGGGGTCATTCGGCACCGATTGGAGCAGGCGATCTGCCTGCGGAAAAGCCATACGCACGGCATCCTTATCTCCGAGAAACCACCCTTCCAACTCTTGGCATACGATTCGCACCAGCACCTCTCTGGAATCCCGTTCGCCGGCAAGCGCAAGAAGCCGCGATTTCAACTTTCTGCAATCTCCTCCATCGTTATCTCGCACGATCAGGAAGCGATCGCCCGGGACATTCCACGCGCGCAACTTGCGTGGGATCGCCCTTTCTAAATCGGACTTCCCTTCGTGCGGAATTGCGATCCAGTGTTGGTTCTCTCGCCATTCGGGAAACACCTTCGGGAGAAGCGATCGCAAGGTCTCCACCATCGAGCGTTCTTCCAGAAGAAAAATGATCCGGCTCATTGCTTCAGTTTTTCCGAGTGAATGAGGCCCTGTTTCCAGAGTTGACCCAGCTTTTCTCCTTCCTTCACCAGACTGGCTAAAAGCGGATAATCTGAGCCGCGGCAAACCCGTGTGACTCCAGCATCCTTTTCCAGCCAGAAGAAATTTTGGAGTTCGGTAGCATTGACGAAATCCGGCGAATGGGACGAGATAAAGACCTGCCCTCCCTTGGCGGCATAGGCGGCAAACTCCTCCGCCAACTCCTCCAGAAGTTCCGGATAAAGCTGGTTCTCCGGTTCTTCCACACAGAGCACCGGAAAAGGCTTCGGATCGTGCAAGAGCACCAGATACGCAAACATCTTGATCGTGCCATCCGAAACATTCCGGTCAATGAACGGGTCTTTGAAAGCTCCGTCCTGGTAGCGCAACAGTAGCCGTCCATCTTCAGTCACGGTGCTTTCGATGTTGCTCACGCCGGGCACCCGGTCTTGCATTTTCTTTTTGATCTCCGCAAAAAGTCCCGGGTGGCTTTCGTGGAGGAATCGGGCGACGGCAGGCAGATTGTCTCCGCTCGAAGAAAGGTGGCGGGCATCTTCATCTTCCTTCGTCCCCTTGGCGGCACTGATATGAAAATCTGAAATATGCCAGTTTTCGATCAACTGCCGAAAAGCGTTTGCCGCCTTGAATCGCTCAAACTGCCCCAATCCCTTGATCGCCAAAATGTCCGGAGTATCGAGTTTTTGCGTCTCCCTGTTTAATTCCTCGTCCGGCTTTTCAAAATCTTCCTCGTTAGTGATCGCATACCCTTCGCCCCTCTCAAAATCGAGAAAGTGGAATGGCGAACCGTGAGGTCCCCGCTTGTATTTGAGTATTTCCCGAAAGATGACGGGCTGGTTGCTCTCTTGACCGATGGAAAGAAAATAGGTCACCAACCGTTCGCCCCCCGTGATACGGATGCGAAGCTTTAACTCGATCTCGATGGTTTCTTTCTCGTGTCCCCGCGTGACAACTTCCTTGAAACCATTTCTTCCCCCTTCGGCATTCAAGGCGACTCTCACATTGTTTTGGAGACAGTTTTTGAGAAATCCAAAAACCCGAAACAGCGTTGTTTTTCCTGCCCCATTGCATCCGACAAAAACGCTGTAGTTCGGCAATTTAACGATGCTGACATCCTGCAAAGCTTTGAAATTTTTGATTCGGATAGATTCGATGTGCATAGGAAATTGGATTAACCAATGGAACTGCTCAGGTAGCATCACCCCAGAGGTTCATGCTATCGGAAAATGTTGCCGGAAAATCGCTCATAAAACAAGCGGAAAAATACCTGAATCCGTGAGATACCTGCTGCAAATATCTGCAATCGATTGGGCTGCAAAGGCTTGCAGATGTTTTTTGCCTTTATCTCACGGATTCCGGGGAACTAACCCAGATTTCTGGTTGCTTGAAGCCTTTTTCTTTATTCACAACTAAAATGTA
>DYNE01000117.1 GCA_020721225.1 Pelodictyon luteolum
ATTATTATATAATAACTAAAAGGGTTTTATGTTTTCAACAGTTGGACACTAGTGAAACAGAGTATTATTTTTCTTGATGATTCTCTACAGTAAACGGCTTTTTTTCCATCCGGAAACAGCTATCTTCCGCTGCGTCCAAACTTCCGGTCTCCGGACGCTGTAACCCCATGCCATTTATAACCTTTTTAACTCAAGAAAAATCGCCCATGCCGAACATAACCGAACGAGAGATCCGGACGCTCGCCTACAAACTCTGGCAGGAGCAGGGCTGTCCCGTCAATAATCGTCCGGAAGAGGACTGGACGGAGAGTGAATGGCAACTGATGACTGAAACGGCCATGAACGAAACCGCATCGGTAATGGCACCGGGAGAACACGCCGATCCCTCTCAACACAATCATTATGATCCATTCAAAATCGGCCCCAGAAACGATTACCAGAACAAAATCTCTTTTGGCGGCGAAGATGGGAAATTGCGCTGGATAGATAATTTCCGTGTACTGGGCACACTCGATACCGACATCCTGCGCGACTTTAAAAAATGCTATCCCAGGTTGTACGGAAATTTTCTGGTTCTGTTCAAAACAGGATCCGTTACGGAAAACAGAGGCGAAATCGAAGCAAACTGCTTCCATCTGGACAACGACGATGCTGCCATTTATGCAAACGAGTCTCTTCGCGACGCTTTGAATGGCGACATCAATCCATTCGCCCCTATGCATAGAACCGGTCCCGACTACCCTCCCTATATCTCCGGAGCGACCAATGCGACCGATGTCGAAATTCTGATACCATACAAAATCGTCAATGATTCGGGTGAAACCATATGGTGCAAATCTCTGGAATACAATCTTGCCACAGGACTGTGGCGATATGACGACTGTCAGGCCATAAAAGCCTATACGACATCCGACAGGGTTGTCTGGGCGATGTTCGAACGGAAGTAACCCGCTGCACAGAACACGCCTCACCGACCGGGGCAACTGCCCCCGGTCACTTCTTTCAAACAAAGGAATTGAGCACCGGATAATCGGTATAACCCTCAGTCCCCGGTGTATAGAAGGTATCCATATCCGGAGTATTAAGCACCGCTCCGGTTTTCCAACGCTCGACAAGATCTGGATTGGCAAGAAAAGACCTCCCGAAAGCCACAAGGTCGCACCTGCCAGAAGCCAGATCGCTTTCGGCGCGCGCCGCATCGTAACCGCCGGAGAGCATCAGCGTTCCCCTGAACGCGGTGCGGTAAACCTCCTTGATACTGTCCGGCACAACCGGTGCACCCATCGAAGAGTGGTCCACAAGGTGAATGTATGCGAGACCTGAAGCATCGAGCTGCCGGGCCAGATACGAGTATTCATCCTCAATGCCCTCATACAGCGGCATGTCGTTGAAGACTCCGAAAGGCGAAAGCCGGATGCCGACACGCTCCCTGCCTATGGCCCCGATCGCCGCATCGACCACTTCAAGCAAAAATCGCGCACGGTTTTCAATGTCGCCACCGTAACGGTCGGTGCGCAAATTGGAATTCGGACGGATAAACTGTTCGATCAGATAGCCGTTAGCGCCATGCAGCTCGATACCCTCGAACCCTGCCGCTACGGCATTGCGGGCAGCATCGGCATACTCGGCGACGGTTGAGAGAATATCCTCTTCGCTCATGGCCTCCGGCACGGGAAATGGTTGCAGACCGGCAGTGTCCGTGTACATCGTACCGGCAGCAGCGACAGCTGAAGGGGCCACGACGCGCGCGCCCGAAGGCATATTCAGCGGATGGGATATCCGTCCGCAGTGCATGATCTGCAGGAACATCTTCGCCCCTTTTTCATGCACCGATTCGGTCACCGCTTTCCATCCCTCGATCTGGGCCTCAGAAAAAATTCCCGGTATGCGCGGATAACCCAATCCGTTGGGCGAAGAAGATGTCCCCTCGGTGATGATTAGCCCGAAGTTCCTTGGCGTAAAATCGTATAACCTATTGATTTTCGATAAA
>DYNE01000081.1 GCA_020721225.1 Pelodictyon luteolum
CGGCCACCCTGTCCTGTAAACATATAAATGTTGCTCGTCTGCGACAAGAAACACACCTTGCGGGGGCGTGCTGTTAGCGAACTGCGAGAAGTCCGTCAGAGAGGCTGGAATGCTCAACTCGCCGTTCATTCTTCCTAAAGCTTCTGTTGCGTTTCTCGCCTCCCCGAAGTCAAACACAACCTCGTTGTTCAGGTTGACAATCGCTCTGCTTGCGGTTGCGGTAACAGGTTCCCGTATTGGAAGCTGTTCTCGGACTTCAAAGGCTAGAGCGTCTAATGATTTCATGAAACAACTGCTTACTATTTGTGGATTATAGTTACGGAATAATGCTTTGTCAATCCGTGTTTGTCTTCTGTTTCGTTCTGTTTGCCTTGCTTTTGAGCGCAGAATCTACCGCTTGTAGCTTCCCTTTTGCGAAGTCAAATAATTCCGTTGCTGCAACAAGGCGGCAACGGGCTAACTCAAGCTCTTCGCCCGATATGGAAGTGTTTAGGATTTGTGCGAGGCAAGAGTCTTTCCGTGATTGCAAGTAGGGAACAACAATCTCATTCCATCCTTCTGTAGCAAACAACTCTTCTAGCAACGCCTTCTCTTTCGCTTGCTTGTTTGTTGTTTCGGTTTGTTGTTTCTCTTTCTCTGTCATATAGTTATAGTTACGCTTCTCCTTGGATTACGGGAGGCGCAGAAGACCCCGCCTCTTCGTCTCCTATCGGAACTTCTGCCGCCGCTGGTGCTGCCGCACTGATTCCGATTGCCGATGTTGGAGTGTTTTGAGCGTTCACTTCCTGCGGCTCTTGCTCCATAGATTCTTGCTGTTGCGCCCCGAGTTCCGCTTGCGCCATCCCTGCGCTCAAAGACGGCATTTCTCCGACTCTGGAAGACCCCCGTTGTTGCTGCTTCCCTCCACTCTCTGCAAGTGCCGCTCCCGCTTCCTGTGCCTCCCCTTGCTCGTTTGCGGGGCTTCCTGTTACCTCTGGTATCGGCAATAAATCTTCTACACCAGATATTTGCAGAGATTCTAGCATCTGGATAAAGAGAGGGCGAATCCTGATTGCGATTTGCGGTGCTAGATTCAGATAGTTCCCGACAACCTCCATCGCTTGCGAGTTTGCTTTGATAACATCAATATCTCTAGCGTTAGAAAGCACGACCTTCACCCTGTAAGGAAGTGAGTAAATATCTCTGCATTTCTCAAGCATTTCCGCTTTTTTAACCCCCATCATGCTGATTGCATCCGATGTATCGTATTTCGCTAAAACAACCGTAACCGCATCGAAAAGGATGCGCTCAAATCCCTGCACAAGATCGAAGAAGATTGATTTCAAAACGATGTTTGCAACCCTATCCAAACTCTTGATCCCTGTCGCTAATCCCGCTGAAGGAAGCGAACCTATTCCAGCATCCCCCGCTGAAACCATCCCCGCCTCAAGCTGTGTCGTTTGCAGTAGCAAGTTCAACATATCCTTGCTTTCTGTCGCGTCGTTCGGGACTTGGATAACTTGGAAAACATCTTTGATTTTGAACCCTGGGCGAAGCTTGTAGGTTTTGTTCGTCCCGAACTCAATCTCTTCTCCCGCCATCCCCTCTTCTGTCGCTTCTGGGTTTTCGATCCGTATGTTACCCGAAAGAGAACTCCGGAAGTTTACTCGGTTGAAAAACAGGTCAACGAATTTATGGCGGTCTTGGAACTTCTCGTAAAACCCTGTCCCATACCATCTTCCGGGGACTGGATTCACTCGGACGACTTGGAACGGACGCTTCCCTGTCGGGCTTACATTTCCGAGGTAATCGTAAAACAGCGCCTGTTTGTTGTCCACATCAACAACCACCATAATCTCGTCCGTCCCCCCGTCTTCTGAAACGCAACACCTTATGTAGCACTCCGCAAACTGGTGGAGAGGTATTGCGTCCATATCCCGCTCCTGCTCTCCCTTTAGATCGTCAGGCTGGCTTGCCCACGCCCCGCCTGTTATATGCGAAACATTCCCTCTGCCAAGCTTTTGCAAGAATAGCTTTGCGTTTTCCGTATCGAGAACGCCAGCTAAAACGCCCCTTACTTTATCGCTGGGCCAATCGAACACATGGGCGCAGAAGTCCGCTTCGTGGATGTCCTTTTCTGCCGTGTTGCAAACGAAATCTCTGTGGTCTAAACACACAACATCAAGACCGCTTTTTACGACCCTACGGAACTCTGCAACCGTCTCTTTGTAGGTCGGGTTTTCTGGTATCCTTATCTTCTCGTCTCTCGAAAGTCTTGTTACCCCGTCTTCTCCCTCGAACATCGGATCGGTGTTTGTTACGGGATTCCCGTCAGAAGCAAAAACAAACCGCCCAACCTCGTCCGTCAAAACATGGCAAGTTTTCCTGTATCGCAAATACTGTTTTTCCCATGTCGTTTTCACAACGGATTCCCCACGGATGCAAGCTCCTAAAGTAGCCTCTCGCAGCACCTCTTTAATCCGAACCTCTTTTAGTTTGTGCGATCCGAACCGCTCTATAGCACTCGCCTCTTCCTTGCTGTCTTCTGCGCCCTCTTGCGTTACGCCAAGAAGCTGTTCGCTCCCAAGCAACTCATCGAAAGCCCTTGCACAAGTAATGTCGCAGTATCGTTTTGGGAGATTCATTGACAAGTTAGAAAACTCGTAGATCGTTCCCGCTTCGACCCTCGTTGAAAAATCGCTCCCGTATTGCCGCATTGCCTCGTTCCTTCGTTCTAGCCAACTGTTGCTAGACTCCATCCTGCGAAACTTCTGCGAAGAAATAGATTCCTCCAGCCTCTTCAGAACCAGATCGACAAGCTTCCTCTCTTGCGTCCCGGTCAGCGGCAAGTGGCTTTTTAGCGGAGCTTTCGGCGGGTCTATCGCCTCCGTTATCTCCGTATCGTAACCGACTTCTTTCAAGTCGTGGTTTTTTTCTGCCAATGCCGCTGAAAGTTCAAAACTCATTTCTCTTTTACCTTTCGTTTTCTTTTAATGTTTGTCGATTACCTTCTCTTCCCGAAAAGCTCTTCTACGCTAGGAACCTTCGGCTTTTCAGCTTGCGCAACCGTTCCTCCTGTTTTCTTTTCTTCGGCTGGAGCGTCTTTCGGCTTCGCTTTTTTCGGAGAATTGAAGGAAGGCGTATTCCCTGCCGATTCTTTGTAAGCGTCTCTCGGAATAGGCTTTAGGTTAATCCCCGTCAATATCTTGGCAAAGGACAACGCTGGCGGCGTGTATTGGATCGAGTCTGGATTCGGATAGGCTATTACCGTTTGCTTCTTGCCGGAAGAAGATGTTTTCTCGTAAACAGAAACGCTTTCCGCTCCTACGCCAGATTTTTTCAACTTCTGCAAATCTCCGATAACATCTCGGCTTGCCTCTCCGCTCCTATCAACTTTCGATGGGTCAATCCCGAACGCTGTTAGCGTAGCCGCAACATCTTCTGTTTGCCTTTGCCGCCTCGCTTCTTTCGCATCTTGAACGCTGGCTTTTGCTTGCGAGATTTTTGCGTCCCGCTGTTCTTGCGTGATCTTCCCGCCCTCAAAGTCTTTGTTTACATTCCCCAACTCTCTCTTGAACATCTTGTCAAAAGAGAGCGGAGAAAGAGGTGTTTCAACATATTCACCAGCCGCTGGGAGTGATTTTGTAAGGAACGGCAACTTGCTCTTAATCGCCTCGTCCATCCCCATGTCGAAGCCTAGCTTTTTGATGTCTTTCGAGGTTCTTGCAACGGGGTCAATCGCCCTGTTCAAGTATCTCGTTAGAGCGTCTGGGTTGATTGGTGCGCCAGCGATTTCCAACGCAAGCTTCGCGTAGTAATTTGGCGTTTCATCTTTTGCATCAATGCCGCCTACTTTCGTCAATCCTGCGATACGGAACAAGATTCCGAGGTTTGCCATGTCTGATAAATATGTCCCAGAATCAGCAACAAACCCCTTCATGTCGCCTGTTGCGACTCTGCCCAATAGTAGCGTTTCGGGCATCAAGGTCATGCTCCTGAAATACATCCAGTAATCATCGTTTCGGCTATTGTTGAGGTCGTCATTGATGCTGACTCCCGCCATCTTCAATGCCGTAGAAATAAGGTTCCCGATCTTGTCGTTGAGCCTGATTCTCGAACTCGCATCGAGGTTCCTGTCCAAGAAGTTCCCGTCTTTGTCGAAGCGTGTCCCGACAATCCCTTCTTCTTTGTCGTCTCCTCCTCCAAGCATTGCAGCCCCTGCGTAAGCTAGGGTGCATAGCGTGATAATGTTCGCCAAAGCCTCAGCTCTTTCTTTCTTGCTTGTGCTTGGGGAAATCAAACGGATCGAAGAGTTTACGCTCATCCTCTTGCCCCATCGTGCGATATTGAAAGGCCATTTGGCAAACCAGAATCCGTGCGCTTTCACGAGGCGTGCAACCTTCTCTTCTGGGAGAGAGGAAGACGGGTCTAAAAAGCTTGGAACATTTTGATAGTCCATCAGCCACAGTTTGACCGTATCAACGATCTCGTTGTGAATATCGGTCTTATCCGCAATCTGCTTTTCTATCCAAGAACGCATCCACCGCTTGCGCCCTGATTTTATGTTGTTTGCATCTGCCGCCGCTTCTGCCCTCGCTCTGTATAGGGCGTAAGCCATCTGCTGCCTTGCCGCAACATCTATCCCATTGAAGTTTTGAGCGTAAAGGATTGCCGCAGAAATACCGCCCTGCATGAATGCAGTCTTTACGCCTTCCGTTGCCGTGTAAAATACGCCGTTCTTCTTAAGGTCTTCTACAATATCCCCGTAGTCTGTCCCTGCGTCCAAGCTAGACAATGCGGTTGTATCGCTGAACAACTCTTTCGGGATCAACTCTCCTATCCGTCCAGCATTGAGCGTGTTAGGAGCCATGTCGGTGATAAGCCCACGCATCAAGAAAAACGCATCCCGCATCCCGAGCTTTGCATTGCTCCCGTCAAGCAACACCCCAGAAATAATCCCGAAGTAAAGCCTGTTAGAAGCAAGCACCGATTGCATTATCTTGTTGCCCAACCAGTTCCACATAAAGGAACCAGCCGTTAGCTTCCCTAGCTTTGCACAACGCAAAACCCAATCCAAAATCCCATACAAACCACGCTCTGTTTTTTCACGGGCGAGAGATAGCTGGAGTTCACGGAATACGGATTTGTGAATCACCCGTTCCATTGATTCTAACTTCGCAACATCTCCAACGATTTTAGCGAGTTTGTTTT
Source organism: Pelodictyon luteolum (assembly GCA_020721225.1). Classification (GTDB taxonomy): domain Bacteria; phylum Bacteroidota; class Chlorobiia; order Chlorobiales; family Chlorobiaceae; genus Chlorobium; species Chlorobium luteolum_C. The sequence goes on from DYNE01000081.1 coordinate 5,191, forward strand.
GGTCTATCGGCGCAAGCGCGCCCGTAAGGTGCGGATAGGTTTTTCTGTCCAATGCGCCAGTTACAAACTCCATCGCTGTAAGCAAGTGCCTGTAAACATCATCCAACTTCACATACTCGCCGCTCTCGATCTGATCAACGGAAACTTGGTCTGAAAACTTGACTGCGTTTTCTATCAACTGTTGACGGAATCGCGTCCTCACCTTTTCTCTATGCGCTTCCATCGCCCTAGTCGAAAACCCGTCTATCAGGTTCATCGTCCCTCCGCTCCTCCGCAAGAATCCGGTCTTGAACTTGCGTCCTTGGCTCCTGTATTTCTTGAAGGTTATCGCAGAATGGATAAGGCTAACGATGCTCTTTTGTGCCGCTACATCTGGCGTGTAACCAGAGACATACGGGACGGATGGCAACGGTGCGCCCCCAAACAAATCTTGGATCGCTTGAGGCCATTCGTTCATGTATCCGTGCAACGCATACCGGTTAAATTCAATCGCCGCCGTCCCGTGTTCTCCTACGGAAAACGCACTCGTTAAGCCGGGCGTTATCCACCTGTCAATAATCGGCAGAGCTTCGGGATATTCGTATTGGTAGTTGCGATAAATCTCTTCCTGCATTTCGGGGGTTATCGTTGCGGAAATATCAAACCCCTGCTCTTCGATATTGTATTTTCCTACACGGTATTCTACGCCGTCTTCTGCGGCGTAAAAATCGCCCTCCTTGAGCTTTTTGGCTTCTTTGCCTGTGACTGTGCCAGCCCGCAATTCAAACTCTTTCCATACGAAATTCCCGTCTTTGTCGATGCTTTGCGCTTCAAGCCTTGCCGCAACTGGAAGCAAGAAGTGGATCGCTTCCTTCATCCTCTTTTTGCCTTTCCCGTTAAAGAAGCCTGGATAGCCGAACGCTTTTTCAAGCTCCTTACGAAGCCCGTCAACGATCTTGTTCACTTGCCGTTTGGCTAACGCTTCATCCTGTTTGTGATTCAAGATGATCTGTTTGCTCCCCGGTGCGAAGTAATCAATCTGGTCATACCGACCTCGGAAGTATTGGTAATATCTCCCGCTTTCGTTCAATGCCGTGACCGCCGCTTCTTTCGCCACTTCTTTTACGCTGATTTGGGAGGGGGAGTTTAGCCCGATCTTAATTGCCTCGCCTTTTATTGCTTCCCACTCTGCCCCAGCCCTTTCTGTCGTTTGGGGAGATGGAGCTTCGCCAGAATGTATTCCCTTCGCCATCGCAATCGAATTGCTTGCAGTAAACACCCCGTTGTTGTCGGTGGCGGATTTGATCTGGTTGGAGGAGAAGACGGAAAATGTTGTTCCTAGTTTGGTATTCCCAACTGATCCTGTCTGGTAGTCGTCTTGGACATTGCGGATGATCACGCCATCATTCCCTGAAGAGAGGGCTTGCTGGATAACATCGGAAGTCTTGCCTCTTTGTTGTGCGCTTCTCCACGGCTGTCCTTTAGCATCAATGATTAAAGGGTTCACAGACCGCAGGAATGCAGGGATAATCGCAGGGTCTGCGTCACGGTTGAATGCTCGTCGGTAATCTGCGTATGTTGCAGCCATCCGCTTTTGATCAGCGAACCAGTGGACCCCTTGCTTGCTCCCGAAGCCACCGAATCGGTCGCTCTCGGATTTGAAAACTGGGTCTTCGGCAAGCCATCCTCCGTTTGGTGTCCCGTGCCATACTTCCAACGGCTCTCCGTTTGCGTCAATTACTTTTGATGCGGTCTGCGTGTCGTTTTCCCAATCTCCAAACCAGCGTTTGAAGAGCGGTGTCCGCACTTGCGCCCATTGGCGTTCCGTGAGGTTGGTCGGATTTCCGTTCGGGGCAAGCATGAAGCCGGGCTTCCCTCTCCATTGCTCCAAGACTCGCTCGATCTGGTAGTTCGCAACCCGTTGCAGGAGTGCTTGTTGCTCTTGTGGCAACGATTCAAAGGCTTGCTCTGCGAGAGTCAACGCTCGGGCTTCTTCGGCGGGGGTGGCGACCTCCGAGGATACTGCGGCGGCTTGAGCGGAGCCGGCTGGCGCGACTGCTGTTATTTCTTCTTTCGTAACGCTAGATTGAATGCCTTTCGCTGCGGGCGGTTGTATGGGTTCGACGCTCCCGTATGTCCCTGATTCTTCATAAACGCCTC
>DYNE01000007.1 GCA_020721225.1 Pelodictyon luteolum
TATAAGACTATATTTTATAATATTATAATGGCTTTTCTGTCAGACACTACATAGCAATTATAATGCTTCCTGCTGGATAGATTTTCAGTGCAGAATGGGCTTGAAAAGCGTCGATAGATATTTTTTGAGAAGTATTTTGAATAACAGTTTCACGGAGTTCTGACGTTGTTACCCATAGAATGTTACCTTCGTAAAAATCTGAATTATCACTTTTAGGGGTAGTACCGCTACCTATGGTATTAAATCCATGCGTAACCTTCCAGATTACCCAGTGTTCAGGAATATCCCCAATCCACTCCACATCGGACTCTTTCATCGGTACTGTCGGATCAATCCCTTTTGTAACTGCTTGGGTGATGAGGGCGGTGCGTTTTTCGTCGAGTTTTTTGAGCAGGGCTTCTTTTTTTGCAATCAGCTCATCGATTTGTGCTGTTTTCCAGTCAAGGAAGCTTGCAATAGCTCGCTGTTCTTCGAGTGGGGGAATAGGTAATTTAAAGCTGGCGAGGCTTTGGCGGGGAAGTTCCATGAACGTGCTGCCTTGCCCCAAACTTTGTAAAATTGGTTTTGCTGATAGAAGAGTATAATACCAAAACTCAGGGATACCCTTTTCTTGTTCAAGAATTCTGCATCCCTGATTGCAGCAGGCAGGAACCGTTGAAAGTGCAATATGACCGATAGGAGCGCGAGTTGAAAGCACAATGCTGTTAGCTTTGGCAAGAGAGGTCCCGCAGCTTCTGTAGCCATCTTCAGTTATTTTTCTTCTACTCTCAGATATGTTGTTATACTGGTTATTGCCCAGGTCTTCAGGAGTAAACCAGTTTATATCGCCATCCCAAAAAAGCTCTTCGCCGCTTTTTGGAGTAGAACCGCTATGAATTCTTAAAACGTGTCTGGCTTGTTTTACTTTCCAGTGCTCTGGAATCTTTCCGATCCACTCAACTCCGGAATCCTTATACGCCGGATATTTTTGATAGCGGCTCATTCCACAACCTCCCTGAGCAGGTTGAGGATGTCTGCTTCGAGCGCCTTTATGTCTGCTTCGATCTCTTCGAGGGGGCGGGGTGCTTTGTACACATAGAAGTGCCGGTTAAGGGGGATTTCGTAACCGACTTTTGTTTTGCTGTGGTCTATCCATGCATCGCTGACGTGCGGCAGCACTTCGGCTTTGAGGTATGCTTCGCAGTGACTGCGCACCAGCTTGAGCAGTTTTTCGTTGCTTGCGTCTTTCTGGTACCCGATCGGCAGGGGAAGAGTGGCGTCGTCCGGCAACGGGAGCAGTTCGGTGTCGCGCAGTTCGGGATCGGGTTCCGGGTTTCCTTTGCTGTCGCGGCAGATTTCCGCAGTTTCGTCGCGTTCGCCGAGTGCATTGAGGATCGCCTTTTTCAGCGGTGCATCGATTTTGATATCGGCCGCTTTCAGTGCATTATCGAGTGCTTTAACGAAGTCAGTGCGGCTGAGGTGGAGGGTATCGCTCACCATGCCGTGCAGGGCATCGAGCAGGGCTTGCTGAAGGACTTTGCCGTTTCGGAAATCCTCTTGCTGCGCTTCGACGGACTTCTTTTTACTCAGTATCAGGTTATGGAATGCGGTCTCGTTTTTCAGCCGTTCGATGCGTTCGGGGCTTGCCTGAAAGTTCAGGCGCAGGGGGCGTTCGACGGTCATTTTCAGGTATCCGAAATCGCAGTTGCGGAAGATTTTCGAGCAGATTCGCTTTTCCGTTCCGCCATTGCTCTGTATGTCGCATTTGGCGTTGTGCCTGAAGTCGCCGTAGAGCCTGACCAGTTCGCTGATGTGTTCGTCTGACAGCTCATTGCGCTTGTTGCCCATGCTCTTTTTCATCTTCCGGTAGTGCCGGGTGGCGTCGATGAGCTGCACGTAGCCTTTGCGGTTCCGGGGTTTTTTGTTGGTGACAAGCCAGATGTAGGTGAAAATGCCGGTGTTGTAGAACATCTGGTCGGGCAGGGCGACGACCGTATCGAGCCAGTCGTTTTCGATGATCCATCGCCGGATGTTGCTTTCGCTGCTTCCGGCGTCGCCGGTGAAAAGGGGTGAACCGTTGAAGACGATTGCTATGCGCGATCCGTCGCCGCCTTCGGACGGCGAGCGGTGAAATTTGGAGATCATGTGCTGCAGAAAGAGCAGCGATCCGTCGTTGATGCGCGGCAGTCCGGCTCCGAACCGTCCGCTGAACCCGTTTGCGGCTTCGTCCTCGACATAGCTTTTCTCCGGCTTCCACTCCACGCCGAAAGGGGGGTTGGAGAACATGAAGTGAAACCGTTTGTCGGGGTGGCCGTCGTGCGGTACGAAGTTGTATGAGCGGCTTTTTGCGTCCTTGATGCCGAGCGTGTCGCCATAGACCAGGTTTCCGATCTCTTCGTCCTTGATCAGCAGATCCGAGCAGCAGATGGCATAGGATTCGGGGTTGTACTCCTGGCCGTACAGTTCGATATTTGCGTCGGGGTTGTTACGCTTGATGTACTCTTCGGCAACCGAAAGCATCCCGCCGGTTCCGGCCGTAGGGTCGTAAATGGAGCTGTATTTTCCGGCCTTGAACACCTCGTCCTCATAGACGAACATCATTTCGACCATCAGCCGGATCACCTCGCGCGGGGTGAAGTGGTCTCCGGCCTCCTCGTTGGCCTGTTCGTTGAATTTCCGTACCAACTCCTCGAAAAGGTAGCCCATCTGCAGGTTCGAGAGTCTGGACGGAGAGAGGTCGAACTCCGTGCTGCAGAACTCCTTGACGATGAGGTAGAGCCGATTGCTGTCGTCGAGCTTTTCGATCTCTTTTTCGAATTCGAATTTTTCGAAGATGTCGCGCACGCGGGGCGAGAATGCCCTGATGTATGAGATCAGGTTGTCGGCGATATTGGGAGCGTCTCCGAGCAGCTTCTGAAAGGTGAATGGGCTGGTGTTGTAGAGCGCCTGTTTGCGGTTTCTGCCGTTTGCCACTCTCGACAGTGCGGCTTCGAGCGCCGGGCCGATCATCCCTTTTGCCTTAAGTTTTTTCTGTTCTTCAAGAACCTGTTCTTTGGTTGGTTCAAGCACCAGGTCGAGACGGCGCAGGATGGTCATGGGCAGCATGACATGCCTGTATTGGGGAGGGCGGTATGGCCCCCGCAGCTTGTTTGCGATGTTCCAGATAAAGCCGACGATGTCCTGATGATTGCCTGATGCCATTGTATTACGGTACTGCTTGGTATTACGAGGGAGCGGGTTCGATAACCTTCAGGGTACCTCGAAAAAGTTGTTACACGCCCGGATTGCTGCGTTGGTCGGTGCTCGAAATCCTCATGTACTATGTGTACACTCCGGGTTCTCCGCTCCGTCCGCCTTGTACGCCGGGCGCTCACGACTCTTTTTCGAGATCCCCTTCAATCAAAATAGTGAATTATCCCTACAGCTCTTGGGCTTGAAGGCTATTCCTGCACGTCGATTTGCAGTTTCGATCGGATGAAGCTTTTGATTTCCCTGTGCACCTCGTCGTATTCCTGACCATGAATGCGCTTTGATTCATAGTCGATTTTCACGTCCTGCAGGAATTTCTCGAAGTCCCTGTTCTGCTCGCAGAGCTTGTTGATGGTTTCCCATTCAAGGATTTCTCTCCGGCGGGCAGGGTAGAGGATTGACGATGCGTCGATATCTGCCGGGTCGAGCTGGATGATGCCGATGCCGAAAGATGAAGCAAGGCGGTCGAGTTCGGAAAGAAAGTCGTCATTCTGCAGGATGTTCGCCGCTACGAGATAACCTTCGTGAGCCCATGATGAGTTGGAGACAGCCTGGAAGAATGATTCGCGATAGTTGGACTGGTCGAGGGACTTTTTCAGTTCGAACGAATACAGCCTGAGCGAGTTGTTGTCCGAAAGCCTGTTGAACTCGATAACCTCGGCTTTCCAGTCCTCAACCGGAAGGTAAAACCCTACCATGTCGGGATGAATCCACTCGTTGTAGCCGTTCTTGCGCGATTTTTCGTGAAAGATCGTTTTGGTATAGATCGGCCTGCCGCGGTTGAATGAAGGGTTTGAGTAAACGAAATAGGTCAAAAGCGGATGCAGATCGCGCTCATGGTATTTTGGTTTTGCGCTTCCCGTATTCTGCTCTTCTTTTTCGATTCCGGTGATTACGTCCGCCGTCAGTTCTTGTTCTCGTTCGGCAAGAAAGAAGCGGGCAGGCCTTTTTCCGACCTTTATGAATTGCGACTGTTTGTTGTCGCGCACATCGACATAGAGCTGTGCTCCCATGCTCGCCCACGGGGTTTTACCCGAGGTACGGATTTTTGCGGTTAATTCATTATCCGACCCCAGTTGCCAGATTTCCTGATAGGTCAGGGGGATTGGAGATGTTTTCAAGACATCACAGGCCAGATCGAGAAAGGAGTATACAGGCATGGCGGTCTCTATCTGTTGGAGAGGCAATATGTTAATGTACAACAAATATACGTTGTGCGGAGCAATTGAATTGCTAACTTCGATGATCAGGAAAAGTTTTTGCCGTACAATTTTTACTTGATCGATATGGAAAACATTTTTGAACATGCCGGTTCAGCTTCGGCTCATTTGGATTACGACCATTACAACAGGGAAGAGCGGTATTTGTGTTCTCATTTGTTTCGGCTGCTTCATGAGCCGAAAGACGATTATGCGGTCTTACAGAAATTCACGGGAGGTGTGCCGGAAATCACTGATTTCAGAATTTTCGCCGAGGTCGCGTTGATTCGCGATGCCTACCATGTCAGAAAAGCTAATCCGTTTGATTATATGGATTCGATTGTCCGGATGGTTGCCGGTCAGGAGCAGGTTACCGATTACCGGAGCTACTCCGGGCTTCCTGAAGAGCTAAGAACGCCTCACCTTACCCATCCAAGACAGATTCTTCAGAAAGGGGGCAACATCCTTACTGCAGATGAGAAGAAAATCTACGGTTCCGTACAGGGCATGTTCAATGCAAAGCCTGATCTGGCAATCTGTTGCGGTCAGGAGCTGTTTGTTTACGAAGCGAAGTGGACGCTCGGTTTCGATAGTGATCAACTCAAGAGAACGGAGAACATCGCAGCTATCTGGGCGAAATTGCTTTACCGTGACCTTGGATTCAGTGCTGAGCCAGTCGTCAAGGTGAAGAAATTGGGACTTGAAAAATTCAGGCCTGACGTTTCCTGGCAGGCACTCTATACTATCGCTTGTGATGTTTATCCCGAATCTGACCGTTCAAGGCAAGCGCTTACACAAGCCATAATTAACTGATGAAAATTCAAATATCAGCTATATGAAAGAACGTGACATACAGGATTATCTTTTTCTGCATCCTGAAGTGCTTTTTCCTTCCGGGAAGATAACTGAGAAGGCAAGCGAGTATTCTATTCAGGGGAAAAGTATCGATCTGCTTTTCGTTGTTGACGGATTCCGCTATATCGTTGAAATAAAAAAAGTACCTATTCAGCGCGAGCATATAGGGCAGGTTGTGGAGTATTACGGTTTGATGAAGACCTACATGCAGGATGCCAGGCTCAAGATGATTCTGGTTTCCCCTTCGATTCCTGAATGGCGTTCAGCGTACCTTGAAGAACTGGGGATTCGTTGTGTCGAGATCGGTGCTGTACCATCAGACGTACAAGAGGTGAATCGCATCAGGAAAAGTACCGTGTCTTTTCAGAACAGGGAAAAGGAAAAACAGGAAATCGTCGGTATTCTCGATGACGGTGCAGGAGTAAGTTTTTTTGATATTGCCGGACCAACAACGCCGAGAGGGATGGCGTTTGCCCGCAGAATGCTTCAGGATACTCTTGTTCCAATAAAGGGCGCTTACGACAATTACGATGTCATGCCGTTCTGTGTTGCCCGTTCCAATTCGCCGCATTACTATCTGGAATATAACGGGGAACACGGCCATGGAAAAAATGTGCTGGGCCATTGCGGTGTCTGGTGGGCTTATCGCTTTGGATTTTCAGAGGATATGAAAAAGGAATGACGTTCCCAATATCTCGATCATTTCAAACATTACAGGGCTCGATATCATCGTAAACGCGGAGTTGCAGCCTTCGCAGAAGGCTCTGAGGCTGCGTATAGAAAAAGACCTTTCAGCGTTTGACCACCTCTTGCAGGAACATGGCGGACTCTGGCTCAAGACATACCTCAAATACGAGCATCAACCCCGTGCTTATCAATGGGTTCTGGCCGATCTCATGGCTCCGGGTGAATTCGACGGAAAAACTATTCTGAGTGTTCAACAAAAACATGGGCTTGATTTTTCTGAAGAAAGGGCGTTCTGGCTGAATCGCATCATTGAAGAGAATCATGAACTTTCGGATAAGCAGATCGCTCAATTGCGAGATAAAAACAAAACGCTGAATCTTGCTATACGGCTGGTTTATCCCTTCAAAAGAGACGCCCCAATTTGGTCGATGGATTTGAAGGGACAGCAGTCAGAGATTGTTGAAGCTGTCAACAAGATGAAGCCTCTCATTGACTTTTTTGTTCGCTAAGACAAGCGGTAATGCAGAGGGATCATTCATGCAACTGGTAAGAATTCCTTACAAGTTCAACAGGATATTATGACCGACGAAAAGATAGAGCGTCTGCAGCAGGAGCTGCACGTCAGGCCATTGAACGCGCAGTTTCGCAAAAGTAAAAAAAGCGCGGGAATGGGTGACATGATCATCTTTTGCAGCAATAACGGTTTGCGTGAACCGGATTTCAGCCTTGCTGACGGGTTTGTTGTCACTATCTGGAGAATGCAGAGCGCTCTGCTGCCCACCGGGGTCGTTGCCAGTCATACGCCGGTGAAAACGCCGGATCGGATTCTTGAACTGCTTGAAGAAAATCCTGAATTGACACTGGTTGCTTTTCTGGCACGAAACGCAGTTGCTATTCCCAGGGATCAAGAAGTGTTGCGCCAGAACCGTTTATGTCGGTTGTGTTCCGGGTGACTACGATCAACCCGTTGGTTATGGCCGTCGCAGCAATGAGCCCATCAACGACGGGGAGTGATCGACCTGTTTTCTCCGATTCACCAAGCATTTTGCCCCAACAACGTGCAACTTCAGTGGTGATGCCAAAAATCCGGCCATTGAACCGTTCCATTAATTCATCAGCAAGCCACGCCTGCAATTGCATTTTTTTCCTGCCTTCCGCCAGCTTTGCAATTCCTTTTTCAATTTCACCAAGAGTGATGACACTCAGGTGCAGTTTCTGTTCCTCCTGACCATCAATCCACTCAATAACTTTTGGTGACGCCTCTGCTCTGATCAGTTCTGAGATCACGCATGTATCCAGCAGGTACCCTCCACCTGACTTCACAGAATCACCTCACTTCTGCCAGGATCTTTTGATCGTTTAAGGTCTATCCCGGAATTTCGGAGCGGTGAGTTATGAAAAAAACTTGAGAGTGGCTCACCCGGCTTGCGAACATTGATTGCCTTGTTGTATTCGTCAAAAGAGATAACCACTGCAGACGGCTTGCCATGCAGGGTAATAGCCTGTGGCCCCTCATTGAGGGCGTTGCGGACCACTTCGCTCAAATGATTTTTTGCATGTTGCAGTTGCCATGTTTTCATTTTTTTCCCCCATCGATTCCATTATGATAATTCTGGATATTATAGACAGAATATAGGGAAATCTGGCAGGTTCTTGATAATATTTCATTTCTATCAGCACATTTTGCGATTCAGGCAACTTTGAACGCGAAATCCGGAACCTTATTATCGCTCTGTTCACGAACGAAATTGGTTATCGTTATCTCGGTGACTGGAGTGATCGGCCTGACTGTGTGTTTTTCTTGTGCTTTTTCCGTCGAAAGATTCCTGAACTTCTCCGATGATTATTCTTGCTTTTCAAGACTAATTGGATAATCGATGGGAAAATACGAGAAACTCATCTTGAAGATATTGAGCGGTCAGTCTGACACCAACATCCCTTTCGATGATTTATGTAATCTTGCCTGGTGGTGGGCGATACGGTGTACGATATCGAGATGGGGCAGCGGGCTGCTGCCGATACCTGTGCCGTTACCTGGGGAAACAACTCCGGGGACGAATTTCGCTCCTTCAACCCGACGTTTGTTGTCGATTCATTCACTGAAATCGTATCGTTGCTGAACCTGGTGTAACGGATTTAATTTTCAACAAAAGCTGATCTCATGAAAACCCTGTTGATTGTCATGATGACCATGGTGTTTCTCTCTGCTGGTTTACTGCGGTTCGGGGAGCGACCGGGTCGGAGAAGATGGCTGTTTCCACCGGAATGGACTGGCTGTCCCTGATCGACAGCGGGAAGTTATGATAACCGATGTCGATGAGAAAACCTTCAGCAAAACCGGATTTTCCGGCACCATTCGGGCCAGCGATAATCCACATCCATTTTGGCATAAGATTGTCAGGTCAGCGTATATTCCCCGGGAGAGTGGTGAACTTCCAATTTGCCATTAATTGAACCATGCGTAGGAATTCCAAGCTGATCATTCTCGTCAACGGCGTTCTTCGCCGTTTTTGTAAATGATTTTTGTGCAATCGCAATTAACGCACCTGCATCGTCGAATATGTTGTGGTTGCTCCTGACGGTGGCAACAAGTACTGCGGGTAGTGTTGAGTCCTTGCGCTTGTTGCGTCCAGTCCGCTTTTTATCAGGATCGGAATTAGTTGAACTGACAAAGACCTGACGGTGCGTATTCATTGTAAACTCCTCCATGCGCCTTCTGCAGCATTGTTTATGGCTATTGGCCAGCTCATTCTTGCATCTGACGTGCATCTGATCATTGCGATCAGATCTATACGCACATACTAAAAGTAATATAGTGATTAATAAGGAACAAAGAGAAATGGCAAAAAGTTGTGTTTTCAGTCTCTGATCGTGATGCTTGGGAGCGTTGGCGAAAAGCCACTCAAGTGCTTGATAAATAACAATATAGAGCGGCGGATTGCTCGCCTTTAAAGAGTGTCGAGCCTTATCGTTATCTATTCTGCCATGCTGGCGCTAACTCAAGGCGCAACCATTATATAACGCTCTTAACCACGTAAACTAAATGCGACTGAAGGACGTTTTTCCGTATAGCAATAAAATCATCTAAACCAATATATTATAATACTATAAGTATGATTCGCAACGTGAGTATTCAGGAGTGCGTTTTGCGGGAAACGTAGCGGTTGATGGGGCCGGTCATGGCATCAGATATCTGCACAAGCTGCAGTGGAGTTTTCGGGCAAAGTACAGGCCGGTTGCCGGTACCTGATCGATGCATGTCGGGCAATCCAAAGCCCGTCAAGAGGGGATGGTCAGTTGCGCCGGTTCTGTCGCGAGGCACCCATACAGCCATTGATGATGTCGATCCGGCCCATACATTTGTTGTTGCACCTGTTGCGCAAAGTTACCGGATAAAGCCGGAGATAACGGTTGTTTCGATTTCCGGCCTCTTTGCGGAAATCGGTAACATTCTTTGACCGTCCAATTCTTCTCTCTTGGTGATGTTGTTTCGTATCGCGCATTACTTTATGGGGAGACTTGCGATGTAGTGAAGAAAACGTAAAAGGACGTGACCGCTTTCCGGCTTTCAGGAGCATCCCCTTGAGTTCATCGATTACGCTGTTACCTTTTTTGGCGGTGACTATTTTGTGAAGGAGGTGCTGAAAGAGGGCGTGGGATGCAGGGATGTTGCGATGCCGGAAACGGAACGAATGCAACAGTTCAATGCGGCAATCGGGGAGGTTGCGGCTCAGCGGGAGCGACAGTGACCTTTCTGCGTACCGGCAGCAGAACAGGAGTGTTGCCTGCATTGAGAAAGCAGCTTGCCAGGAAGGCTGTGAACGAGTACGGTATATCGCTTGCCGAAACGGCAAGACAGTTTGGCGTGACCGCTAATGCCGTGAGCCATATGCTGAAGCGGCAATACAGAAATGCAACACAAACGTGAGCATTTACAGTCATGAATGTGGTTTGAGCTGGATTGTGTTAAAACCGATTGCTGATGTTACAGGTCTTCTGAACAGAGTCTTTTGTTTGGTCGAAAATCCTTACATTTTTACATGTGGGAATAGTGAAACTCAAGAATCAGATGGAAATAGCGAAAATTACATCCAGGGGGCAGACGATCATACCGTTTTCGATAAGGAAGGCGGCCAATAAATTCCTTATGTCCTGATAACGGGGAAGAGGACGGGGCGTGCATTCAAAACCGACAGGTCTTAAGCAATAAAGGGGGGCGATGCAGATATTTTTAACAGGGGTCAGTTGTGTCGGGAAATCAACAATTGGGGCAATCATTGCCGAATTGCTCGGAGTGACGTTTTTCGATCTGGATCTGGAAGTTGAAGCCTTCTTCAAAACCAGTATCGAGAGACTCCAGAAAAGATGCTTCAACATGCACGAGTATCGGAACGAGGCGGCAAAAGCGCTTGAACATCTGCTGGCTCGTCCGGAAAGCAAAGAGTGCGTTATAGCATTATCCCCGGCCGGTCTGATGGGGGGATACCTGAGGGTACTGAAAAAAAACAAAGGGATCACGGTGGTGATTACTGACACGCCTGATAATATTTTAGAGAGGATCAGGTTCTACGACATCGACTCCCGCCCGATCGAGAAGGAGTTGTCGATCAAAGAGAGGAAACTGTATCTGCGGCAATTAAAGGGGGACATGACCTACTTCCGGAAAAGTTACGAGAAGGCAACCCTTCAGGTGGATATTTCAGGTCTTGAGCCTGTTCAGGCGGCCCACAAAATCATTGAATCGGTCAATAAATACGAGTTCGAATCGGGGGGAGGACAAAAAGCAACGTCAGAGCCCGTTCCGACGGAGATCTGACCTCAATCGTCTCTGAAAAAAGGAGAATCCGTATGGCAGAACACGGCGAATGGACTCAAAAAGGAGCTGCGCTCAGCGACGTAACAGCCAAAACCGAATATGGTGTCAGCAGGGACTTCATTGTAAAAGCCATACGGGCAGGGAAACTCGAGTACCGGGATGGAGCGATTTTCGGAAACCCATACCTCAGAATTCTAAGAAGCCAGTTGGAGAAGTGCATAATCGAGGAGCTTGGAGAGGACTATTTGATAAAGATCAAGAATGAAACGGAGCTCCGCAAGGTCAAGAAGGAGATCGCTTCTCTCAAAAAGAAACTCGATGTTCTTCAGAACCGAAAAACTGTTCTGGAGGAATCTCTGAAACCCTGAAGACTGCGAGCGGTTGATGAACGTTTGAGAGGGTGCTGAGGTCAACGTTCAGGCGCTGCAGAGCGGCAGATGGAAATGGAATATGTGCAGGTGATTGGGATGATCTGTGATGAATCGGCGCATATGCCTGGGATTTCAGCGGCAGTTGAGACCCGTACTGTAATACAGGTTTTTGTTAAGTGCATGTTTTATAATTCGTTACATCGCTGCTCTATATGAGTCGGGTTAGATCGGGCAGTACACGGGAGCGAACTGCTCAGAGAAATGGACGCGCTTGTCAATGCAGGCTATTCCGGAAAAATGGCCATATGCTCATTGAACTGACCAAGCCTCAGTGAGAAATTCTCAAAAGTCCCGATATTTTCTTACCAGTTTAATTAGCCGGGAATTTAGGGGTTTGGAAGAGCTCGTTGCCATTATGCCCCCATTTTGAACTTACATGGCGAGGGTATATTACGGCAAAAATATTGGATTCGATGCGCCGGACAACAACAACCTTATCTGTCGGAAGCAAGGCCTCCCTGACCGGCGGATGTGAGCCAGAAAAACGGTATCTCACGGTATATCCATGATATGGAATTGGCCATTGAGTGTGTTCATTTACTAAAAGATTGTTACATTTAGTCTTGAAGTGATGTAGTTGTTACTTCTCTTGCGCAGTCCCCCTGTTTCCTTGCTTGCGCCCCAATAATCGTATGATGATATGAGAGGTTATGCATTGATGAGTGAATGCGTTATCACCAGAAAATCTATTTCTGAAAATGGATTATCCGGTGAGCGAAGAGAACTCATCTTTGTTGACCCGTGGCAAACCTGAAACGACACTCGGGAAAATCTTCGCAGGATCCAACATGTAGTAAAGTATTGAAAGCAATGAGTCTTAAATTCAGTCCTTCTTTTCTTTTGAATTCAATCGATGCATGGGAAGAGGATCGCAAGGAGCGTTTCAACCTTGAAGCTCTTACGCAATCCTTTCACGAGTCGGTTCCGGCTCTTGGTTTTATTGACTGGAAAATTACTGATGTTGAGCGTGGCTATGCTGAAACCGTTCTCCCGCTGATTCCGAATTCATCCAATCAGTATATCGCTCATCAAGGTCCTCTGATGTTGCTTGCTGCAGAATATACCGGGGGTCTTGCCCTGACCACTCTGTTTCATCGGGTGCCGATTATTGGTTTCTGGCCGTCGGTTGATCAAAATGCCGGCTATATGTGGGGTGCGAAGGCTTCGATCAAGTGGCTTTCACCCAGTTGTCATAACCTGACGTGCACGGCCCGAATTGAAAAAGAACGATGGGAAGGACTTGCAAAGCGTTTTGCCAACAGCAATAAGCTTGTGGTGACCATTCCCGTAATGATGTTCAATGGCGATAAACTTGTTGCTGTCTCGGATTTTACCTACTGGGCTCAGGATATCAACGGTTTGAAACGAAATGCCTTTGATATTGAAAAGATCGATCTGCTCTACGAACACAAAACAAAAACAACGGCAAAGTTGATTGTCGGATTGCGCGCGTTGGAACAGGAAAAACCGTTAGACCAGAGGCGATTTGACGATCCTTACGCTTTCATGCTTGCCGGAAAGCACGGTATTACTCTGGCAAGGCGGTTCAGTGTCGCTACTCCGCAACTGCAGAATATGATAGCGGCTCGAACACAGCATCTTGACGAGTGCGTAAAACAGTTTTCTTCCGGGAAGATTAAATTCAATGTGGTCAATATCGGGGCTGGTTATGATAGCCGTTTCTGGCGGTTGAATCTTTCAAATGCCGTGATATACGATCTCGATTTGCCGATTATGCTGCATGAACGAAAAAAGATTTTTGATTACAGCAGAAATAAGTCGATCCATAACGTTGAAATAGACCTTGAAACCCAGTCGATCGATCAGGTATTGTTGGAAAGATCAGATTTTGATTCCGGTTTGCCGACTTTTTTTATTTGGGAAGGAGGTTCGATGTATTTTCTTGAGAAAAATATAGATACTATTTTCAGTTCGATAAGAAAGATCGTGAATGAGGATTCCTGTCTCTGGCTTGATTATGTTTCGAAAGATCTTGTCGAGATTTGTACAGGTATCCCTGAAGCTGAAGGGTTTATTTACAATATCCGAAAAATGGGCGAGCCCTTCATTAATGGTTATAATGATATTGGCTTTCTTGCCGATAAGTATGCCCTTGCTATAGAGCAGAATATTCGTTCCGGAGAACTTCTCGATCTCGAAGAGGAAGTTTATAATCATTACAGTTTCTGTGTGCTGAAAAGCTAATATTTTTATTGCCATGCGCCACAGCCATTCCCCCGGACCATCTCTCCTGAAAAGGGGTGCCGATTTTTTTCGGAGAGATTATGAGAGTAACGAGCTTACAATCAATTACATCAGATACATCGGATTATGGGGTCACCCGCTGTATTATTTGCTCTGCACCTTTGTATTTCCGCAGCCTTACGAGTCTTTTGAGCTGCGTTTTGCCTCGGCGGTTACGTTTATTCCGATTCTTTTTCAGCGATATTTTTCAGAAAGGTTCAGGGCATTTCTGATGCTCTATTGGTATCTCTGGTTGACGTTTACTTTTCCTGTTGTTTTTACGTTTCTGATGTTGATGAACAATTTTTCCGGATTATGGCTGGTGGCGGAAACCGTTATGCTGTTTGTGTTCATCATTTTTATTACCAATTATTTTCTCCTGGCCTTCCTGTTCATTTCAGGTATTTTTATTGCCTATGCCGGATTTGTTCTTCATACCGGAACCCATCTGATTATTACAACGGAAATCATTGAATACTTCGTGTCAATTCCTGTTGCTATTCTGCTTGGATTACTGGTTAATTCCACCAACAAAAAGGGCGCGCTGGCACAGGAGAAAAATACGGTACTGCAATCTCTGGCAGGCAGCATCGCTCATGAGATGCGCAACCCTTTAGGCCAGATTCGTCATTGCCTTTACAGCATCCAGAATCTTCTGCCGCAGGTTAACCCGGAAGAGTGTGACAAGCCTATCGGAAAAGAGAAACTCGAGAACCTTTATGAGCGGGTGGCGCGTGGTCAACTGGCGGTAAAACGAGGTGTTCAGGTGATCGACATGGTTCTCAGTGAGGTTCGTGAAATGCCGATCGGGCCGGAAAGTTTTACTTATTTGTCTGCAGAGCGCATTACTCGCAACGCACTTGATGAATTTGGATACGAATCAGAACAGGATCGGAGACGCGTACATTTTGTTGCGAAAGACGCGTTTATCTTTTACATCAATGAAACTCTTTTTGTTTTCGTGCTTTTCAATTTGCTGAAAAACGCGCTGTTCTATTTCAAAACCCATCCCGATAGTCAAATCACGGTTCGTCTGGAAACGGGTGAGCGCTACAATTATCTTTATTTTCGCGATTCGGGTCCGGGAATATCCGGTGAAGCTCTTCCGAATATTTTCGACAGTTTTTATACCAAAGGCAAGACTGCCGGTACAGGTCTCGGCCTGGCGTATTGCAAGCGGATCATGACGGCATTTGGGGGTGGCATCAGTTGTGAATCGGTTGAAAGGGAGTATACGGAGTTCATGCTTTCCTTTCCTGTCATTACAGAACAGGAGATGAATATCTATACCGAACGTGTTATTGCCATGGGATTGGCTGATTTTCAGGGGAAGCGATTGCTGATAGTAGACGATGAAGCTCTTTACCGCATTATTTTAAAAAAGTATCTTGCCCCACTTGATATGACGATCGACGAGGCGGTTGACGGAGGTGACGCGTTGCAATTGTTGTCTGTCAAACGGTATGATCTTGTTATCATGGACCTGAACATGCCGGTGATGGGCGGATATGAGGCAGTCGAACGGTTACGGCGCGGAGAGGCAGGACCGGAATCCTGCCTGGTACCTGTGGTGGCACATAGTTCCGAGTCTGTCATGGTTGCGCGGAGCAAGTCTGAGAATGCAGGGATGCAGGCTTTTATTGCCAAGCCCTGCAGCCAGGCGGAATTGATCAGCTCATTGCGTTCCGTTCTCGATACCATTCCCGTAAGAAAGCATCCTGAATCTCCTTTTTCAGGGCGAAAGGTGTTGCTTGTCGATGATTCCGCCCTGAACCGGGACCTGCTTGCCATGTATCTCAGAGACGCAGGGATCGAGGTGACGGTTTCTGATAATGGTGGTCAAGCATTGGAGATTTTGAGATCCCAGGATTTCGAGCTGCTGATAACTGATATTCACATGCCGGGAATGGGTGGACTCGAACTGACCCGCACGATTCGATCGAGCAGAAACCAGCGCTTGTGCGGTCTGCCAGTCATCGGTCTCAGTGGAGCGATTGAAGAAGAGGCTGCTGCAAAAAATGCAGGAATGAATGAATTTCGTATTAAAACCGATAGCCCAAATCTTTTGCTCGCCTCCATTGGCAGGCAATTGTCTTTACCTGCCGCAAATCCGCTTACAGAAAAAACAGTGAACAAGCAAACGCATTCCACTAAGGTTGCCTCACTGTACGGACTCTCATCATCTGAGAGCGAAGAGCTCTTACAGATTTTTCATGAAGAGTTTCGGGATACTCCGGTATGCTTGCGACGGGCTTTGGAAGAGAACGATAACGTGAGCCTTAAAGAGCAGGCGCATAAACTGAAAGGCAGTGCCGCCATTCTTGGTATCATGTCACTCAGCAAGGCTGCCGAAGAACTTGAAATGCATTGTCGTTCCGGCCGGACTGGCGATCCGGGAGCAATGGTTCAGCGTATCATCGAGGCTCTGGAGGAACTTTCAGCAAAAAAGACCTGAAGCCGTCCGGCTTGGTGTCGAGTGTGGCGCTTGTGGATGTTGCTCATCAGCGGGAAAGGATAGGATGTTGATAAATGTAAACACATAATGCTGCGATTACCGAGACTTGACGCGTCGGGAACTCTGCACCACGTGATCATCAGGGGGATCGAGCAAGGGAGTCTCGTCCGTGACGATACAGACAGAACTGAATTTGTGAATCGCATGGGATTGCTTGCAAAAGGATCGGGCACGAGCATCCATGCGTTCGCTCTTATGACCAACGAGGCGAATATCCTGCTGAAAAGCTTTTCGACCCGTCTCTATTGCTGCTGCGGAAAGATGTTATGTCGCACTTGAGGCTTTGCCTCTATTTTTCAAATGATTAAGATTTTAATTGCCGGAGCGATAATGAACAGTAACAGGCGGATAGCGGCGACATGTTATCCATGTATTTTCGAGCAGTTGCATTCGCTTGCAAGGGTTACCGGACTTGATGAGGAGGAAGGAAAAATGCTGTTCGAACACTCGATGCGTCATCTTCTTGCTACTCATGGCGAAGGCGTCGTAGTGCAGCATATCATCAGGAGCGCCACTGACAGAGCGATTGCGCTGTCGGGAAAAGGGGTTGATTACGATCCTTACGGAGCGATAAAAAAACAGTCAAACGACATCGCCCGGCAGTTTGCCGGGGGGTTCCGGAACAAAATCCGGCACTCTTCCGAACCGTTGCGCGATGCGGTTAAAATTGCTGCGGCGGGCAACATCATCGATTTCGGCGCCAAGCGGCATGGATCGCTCGATATTGAAATGGAACTGAGCAGCATCGATGAACGGGCATTCGGGCGCTTCGATTTTGCGGAGTTCTCCGGGCGTTTGAAATTGGCCGGAAAACTGCTTTATATTTGCGACAATGCCGGAGAGATTGTTTTCGACAGGCTGTTCATCGAGGAGATCAGGCGCAGTAATTCCGACCTGGAGGTTACCTGTGCCTTGAGGGCGTTGCCGATCATCAACGATGCGGTACTCGCCGATGCGCATGATGCAGGATTGCATGAAGTGGCGGAGGTTGTCTCATCAGGCAGCGTGTATCCCGGAACTCTGCTTGAAGAAACGTCTGAAGAGTTCAGGCGGTTGTTCGATAACGCCGATGTGATCATTTCGAAAGGACAGGGGAATTTCGAAACGCTGCTCGATGTCGCAGATGAACGTCTCTTTTTTATTCTGAGAATCAAGTGTGACCAGATGGCGAAGCTCTCCAGTGTCGCAAAAGGGGAGCTGGTTCTCATGCAGGGAAGAGGGAAGTTGAACGTGGGATGTGGGATAAACTGAGAGGAGTGTTATGATTGGCTTTTTCAGAAGGGTTGTTGCGCTGTATGATTCGCTGGAGCATTTCTGGGAGCACAAGCGCACCGAGCGTGCCGCCGCTAATCTCCTGATTGCGGCCTTTCTCGGCTCGCTTGCGCTGATCGAGCTGGCCCGTCAGGGTTGGTTGCCGGAAACCGTTGCCGGGCTGTTGCCAAAAAGCCATTTTTATGCCATCAGCGTCGCATTTTCCATGCTGCTTGGGATCGAGGTCTTCGGACTGGTGTTCAGCCTGGCGAACTCGGTTTCCGTGTCGGTGGGCAAGCAGTTCGAAATTCTTTCGCTCATCCTGCTGCGTCACTCCTTCAAGGAGTTCATCCATTTCAACGAACCTCTCGTATGGGAGCAGGCTTCAAAGCCGGTGCTGCACATTCTCTCCAATGCCGGAGGAGGGCTCCTGATATTCTTTCTGCTCGGGGTATATTACCGGTTGCAGCGCCACCGGGTCATTACGCAGACCGCCATAGCCACCGCAGAGTTCATCGCCTCCAAGAAAATCGTGTCGCTGCTTCTGCTTCTGGTCGTTAGCTGCATAGGGGTGCTTCAGGGGTATTATTTTCTGTCGGGGCAGTCGGCGTACGATTTCTTCTCGATTTTCTACACGGTGCTTGTGTTCAGCGATGTGCTTCTGGTGCTGATCTCCCTGCGTTACAGCTCGAGCTATCCGATTCTGTTCCGCAACTCCGGCTTTGCAGTCGCAACCGTGGTCATCAGGCTTGCGCTGACCGCGCCGCCATACATCAACGTCCTGCTCGGCGTAGGGGCCATGGTGTTCGCTATCGGTATCACTGTTGCGTACAACCGGTTTGAAAAAACAGCACAGCCATTCGCCGGTACCGCAGATCGTCCGCTTTCAAATTGATTTATTTTTAACCCATGAATCAAATGATCGTTATAAGGAATGAGACAGATGACGATGCTCGTGTGATAACCGAGGTGACTGTCGCTGCTTTCAGGACTCTGGCAGTCAGCAGCCATCGGGAGCAGTTCGTTATCGAAGCGCTGCGCGCTGCCGATGCCCTTACGGTGTCTCTCCTGGCGGAACTGAATGGCCAAGTGGCAGGTCATATAGCGTTCTCGCCCGTAACCATTTCGGACGGCAGCACAACCTGGTTCGGTCTTGGGCCCATATCGGTTTTTCCTGAATTGCAGCGGCAGGGTATCGGGAAGGCGTTGATTCGGGAAGGGCTTGAAAAGCTTCAAGCCCTTGGAGCAAAAGGGTGCTGTCTCGTCGGGCATCCGGAGTACTACCGGCAGTTCGGATTCACTAATCCGCAAGGGCTTGTCATCGAGGGAGTGCCGCAGGAGGTTTTTTTTGCGCTTTCGTTCGACGGTACCGTACCTCAGGGCAGCGTCTCGTTCCATGAGGCATTCAAGGCAGAGGGTTGAAGAGTCGCGGCCGGATTTTTCCGGTATTGGCAGCTGTTTTTCAGTGCAATGCGGGGCGTATCCCTCCGCATGTTATTTTGTCACCACTTCGAGCTTGACCTTTGCGGTGCCTTTTCCGTAGAACCCGAGCTGTTTGGCGGCTTCGGCGCTCAGATCTATGACACGGTTACCGACAAACGGGCCCCTGTCGTTGACGCGGACGATTACCGATGCATTGGTTTCGAGATTTGTGACGCGGACGATCGCCGGAAGCGGCAGGTATTTGTGGGCCGCACTGGGCCTGTCGGGATAGAACGTTTCTCCGTAGGCTGTTGGCTGATTGTTGTGCTGATCGAGGGTTTCCTGCCCATACCACGAGGCGGTGCCGGTTTCCTGATAGCCGGCGGTTTCCCTGTAATCCATCGGGACATAGAGTTTCCCGTCTATCACATAGGGCTTGTTTTTAAGTTTTCCCAAGCGGTATGCTTCTTCGGGAGAGAGCAGTCTGCCGGTCTTGTCCTGCTGTGTGAGAGGCGCTCTGCCTGTCGAGCATGAATTGAGCCCCAGTGCGGTAGCCAGAAGTATCGGAACAAGTAATTTGCGCATCATAGATTTCATCTCCTCGACGAGGGTTTTCTGAAATAATAGCCATTTCACAGGAAATATCCCTGTTCCGGGTTATATTCCCGGTTAAGACAGAAAAGCACTTTTTGATTATTACTATTTTATTTCGGCCTGTTTTTTTGTAAGTAGTTATGCCTCAACGACAACAGCGAGCACCGATCGGCGTTCTGATGATCCATGGTTTTACCTCTACGCCGGAGAGTTTTGCGGTGCTTGAACAGCCGTTGAGATCTCTTGGTCTTCCGTTACGCATGCCGCTTCTTGCCGGTCACGGCGCACCTTCGCCTGAAGCTCTCATAGGGGTAACATTTCACGAATGGATGGCTGATGCCGCCATGGCATTTCAGCTGCTTTCGATGGAAGCCGAAAAGATTGTGATCATCGGTCACAGTATGGGAGCCCTGATATCTCTGCAGCTTGCAGAGGAATATCCGTCAACGGTCGATTCGCTTGTTCTTGCTGCGCCCGCCTTGAAGCTCTCTTCATTGCTTGCTCCGGGTCGTCCTTTGCATTTTACCGCTTCCCTTCTTGCCGGGGTAATAAAAAAATGGGATATCAAACCGGTGTTTGCCGGGCCGGATTATGTCCGTTGTGCAGGGCAGTATGCATGGGCGCCGACCGATGCCATTCTTTCGCTTTTCGAGCTTATTGTCAGAACATCCTCGATTCTTGATCGTGTGCGAGTTCCGGTGCTTATTCTGCATAACCGTAAAGATACTACCGTGCTGCCGGAGAGCGCCGATCATCTATACCGCCATATCGGTTCGTCCAGTGATCATAAAAAAATTGTCTGGCTGGAGCACTCGGAGCATCAGATCTTCTGCGACTGCGAGAGGGAGATGGCCGCAAGTGCCGTTTTGGATTTCGTAGCCGACAGGCTTGGCGTACAGTAATCCCCTGCCGTTTTTTTTCTGTTGTATTATAATTACGAAAACAGTAGTAATATGAAAAATATGCATTTATACAGAACTGCCAGCGTTCTGTTTTTATTTTTTGCCCTTTGTGCATTTTCTGCTTCAGTCAGAGCGCAAGATGTTCTTTCGGGAGAGAAAACAGGAGTATATCTTAATGAAATCGGTATTGGAACGGGTTATGCCTGGGGAGCGCTCAAGGGGGATCCTGAGGAGCAGTCCATTTTTCCTGCATTCGTTCGATTTGGTTTTAACGCCAACTCTCTTTTTGGTATCAGAAGCCGTACAAGTACTCTGCAGTTTACTCTTGAGCCTTTTGTCAATGCGTTTTCCGGCTCTGAAGAGGGAGTGGAGGCCGGATGCGGTTTAGGTATCCGCTACCTTCAGGAAGTAGTCCTTCCGGTTGATCTGTTTCTGGAAATCAGTGCGGCTCCGATGTACTACAGCATCGATACACTCGAACAGGGAGCTTCCGGCTTCAATTTTCTCGACCAGATCGGAGCCGGTCTGCAGTACCGGTTAGCTCCGGGCAAGGCAGTTTTCGGCGGGTATCGGTTTCGGCATATTTCTCATGCGCACGTTGTTGACCGTTCCAACGATGGCATCAACTCAAGTGCTCTTGTTTTGGGATTTTCCTGGCTCTACTGATCTACTTCCGATCTTGATCTGCCGGTTTGTTCCCATTGCCGTTGTCCTGCAGAAGCCGGGTGATTTAACGGATATGTAACATCGGTACTCCCTATTTTAGAAGGTGGCAGAAATGCCGCCTTTTTTCATTTTTTCAACCAATCCGGAAATAATCATGATTCTGCAGCGTTACGGAAAGACGACATCCTCAGTTCTTCTGAAGCTGCTGGTTTTGTTCGTGCTTGCTTCGTCGTCAGGCTGTAAAGGGAGTGCTGGGTTGGTGCATACGCCGGATAACGTATCCGTTTCCTCTCGTCCGAAATTCATTTTTCTCTTTATCGGCGATGGTATGGGTCCGGCCCAGGTAAAGCTGTCCGATGCCGTGCTCGATTCGGGGAAGGCGCTTGCCATGGGAAGTTTTCCGATAGTCGGTGTTACGACGACCCATGCAGAAAACCGCTACATCACCGATTCCGGCGCGGCGGGAACGGCGCTGGCAACCGGCTTTAAAACCTCCGTCGGCACCATCTCGATGAAGAGCAACCACAGGGATACCCTTCGCACTATCGCCGAAATGGCGAAACAGAAAGGAATGCGGGTGGGCATCGTATCCAGCGTCGGTATCGACAACGCCACCCCGGCATGCTTTTTTGCCCATAATGCCGGAAGAGGCAATTACCACGACATCGCCATGCAGATGGCGGCAAGCGGTTTCGACTATTTCGGCGGGGGCTATGCAGAGGGCGATTTTGCCCGTAACCGCACAGGGAACGGTGTTGACAAACCGGATATTTCATCTGTCATGAAAGCTGCCGGCTACCGGGTGACAACGGGGAGGGAGGAGCTGTTCTCCGTGTTGCCTGGAACCCGCTGCTGGGCATATACCGGCTTCGACGACAAGGCAGCTATGAGTTATGCCATGGATCGGCAGAAAGACGATCTTTCCCTGGCTGAGTTTACCCGCCAGGGGATCAGGCTGCTCGACAATCCGTCCGGATTTTTCATGATGGTCGAGGGAGGAAAGATCGACTGGGCATGCCATGCCAACGATGCTGCAGCGGCCGCGCACGATGTTGTTGCTTTCGATGAGGCTATTGCCGAGGCGGTTGCTTTTTATCGGCTTCATCCGGATGAAACGCTCATTGTGGTGACCGCCGATCATGAGTGTGGCGGTCTTTCGCTCGGCAACGCGAGTCAGGGTTACGAAACCATGTTACCGTTATTGCGCCGTCAGAAAGTTTCACGGCAGCTGTTTTCCAAAATGGTCGGCTCATGGGCGAAAAACCGCAACGTCTCTTTTGCCATGGCGCTGGACAGCGTGAAGGTGTATTATGGTCTCGGCGATGGCGCTCAGGGGTCTGCACTGGCGATCTCGCCGCAGGAGCGAAACAGCCTCAGGGAGGCCTATCAGACAATGCCTGAGGGCGTCGAATCCGGAGCGGAGCGTTTTGCTTCCGCCGTTACAGCCATGCTGAATGCAAGGGCAGGAATCGGTTGGACAAGCAACGCCCATACGGCGGTTCCTGTTCCGGTTTACGCAGCGGGAGCAGGTGCGACAGCTTTCGGCGGCAGCTATGACAACACCGGCATTGCGGAAAAACTGATTCGCCTTGCGCGGCTTGGCGTGCGGCAATGACGAGAGTCTCGATGTGCCCGGTCAGGTCTTTTCGAGAATGGTTTTGAGATTTTCAAGGTTGGCTCTGAACCGGAAAGCGAAGAAAAATTCCATCAGCGGATCCAGGAGTCCGGCAAGGCCTTCAGCTTTTGTCGAAAAACGGTATCTCAGACGGGTGCCGCCTTCAGCCGGTTCAAATTCCATGGAGCCCTCATAGGGCACCACGCTGTTTGTACTGGCGAAGAGCAGCCTTTTTTCAGGCTCATAGAAGGTAACGATCCATTCAGTACGCATTGGGAAGCCAAGCACCGATCGGATTTCGTACCCGGAGGTTCCCTTGCCGAGGGGCCCCTGGCTGGTGACTTCCGATTTCAGCACATCCTCCTGCCAGATGCTGTCGTTGGCTATATCCGAGAGATAAGCTGCCACATCTTTCAGAGGGCGACTGATGACGATGTTGTGCGAGATGTTCATGATCAGGGGTACCCGTATAATTTTTTTGATTAATAACAGTGAAACGGGCTTGTTGTGCCAATAATTCCATATGTATGATAAGCTCTTCCTTGAACTCTCCGGTAGAGGGTTCCGTTTTTCTGTGCAGATCAGGAGTTTCTTTCTTAGCTTTACCATAAAACAGATTGAGAACGGTTATTTTCCGGCAGCACGTGAATCCGACTTATGGAGTGAAACTATGGCAGATCTTTCAACGACATGGATGGGCTTGAAGCTTCGTAACCCTTTGATTGCAGCGAGTTCCGGGCTTACCGGAACGCTTGAGAGCGTCAAGGCGGTAGCGGCAGAAGGGGCAGGAGCGGTTGTACTGAAATCGCTTTTTGAAGAGCAGATTCTGCTTGAAACCGGATGTGCGGAAGAACAGAACGTACAGCGCCACTATTATGCCCAGGCAGAAGATTACATACGGGAGTACACCAGAGGCAATGCACTGAATGGTTACCTCGATCTGATACAAAGCTGCAAACTGGCTGTCGATATTCCCGTTATCGCAAGTATAAACTGTGTTTCCCAAGGCGAATGGCTCTCATTTGCTTCCCGGATTGAGCGGGCAGGAGCCGATGGACTTGAAATCAATATTTTTTTGCCGTCCTCCGATTCCAGCAAAAGCAGTGCGGAAAATGAGCGGCTTTACGGTGATGTTCTCGAAAAAATTACAAGAGTTGTTCGTATCCCGGTTGCCGCGAAAATCAGCAGTTATTTTTCAAGTCTTGCGGCTGAAGCGGTTACCCTCTCCAATTCAGGTATTCGGGGGCTTGTATTGTTCAACAGGTTTTTTTCTCCCGAATTCGATATCGAAACTTTTGATGTTACCGCAGGAGGAGTTTTCAGCTCTCCGTCGGATATTTATCACTCTCTTCGCTGGGTTGCCATTCTTTCCGGCCGGGTGCAGTGCGATCTTGCTGCCTCAACCGGGGTTCATGACGGCAAAGGGATGATAAAACAGCTTCTTGCCGGCGCAAAGGCGGTTGAAATCGCTTCTGTTCTTTACAAAAAAGGTCTTGGTGAAATCGGTATGATGCTTGGTGAGCTTGAAGAGTATATGGCACGGCACCGGTTTAATTCTACCGGCGAATTCATCGGCAGAATGAGTATGGCTCATGCAGCCAATCCCGCCGTGTATGAACGTGTCCAGTTCATGAAATATTTCGGAGGGATCAATTGATTACTTCAGTCAGTCATGACTATTGAGGCGATGCGCGTGATCGATCTCTCTCATTTGATCGGTCCCGGGATGTCATGCTATCCGGGAACTCCACTGCCGCAGTCAGTGCCGTTGTGTACCATCGAAGCCGATGGGTTCAACGAGCGGATACTCACCTTTTCTTCCCACACCGGAACCCATGTCGATCTTCCCCTGCATATGTCTGCCGGCGCGTCCTCTCTTGACGCTTTCGGCGTGGAGCGTTTTGTTGGGCTCGGGGCGCTGCTCGATGTGGAGAGCGTTTCAGGAGGCACCATTTCTTCCGCCCTTCTCCAGCCTTACCGCGAGTTGATAGAGGGAGTCGAGTTCGTGCTGCTGTATTCCGGATGGGGGCGTCACTGGGGCACAGAAAAATACCTGTCCGGTTATCCTGTGCTGAGCATCGAAGCCGCAGTCTGGCTGGCCGGATTCCGGTTGAAAGGTATCGGGGTTGATACGGTTTCGGTCGATCCGCCGGATTCGGAAGGGTATCCGGTGCACAACCTTTTTCTTGAAAACGGCACGTTCATTGTCGAGAATCTGGTTTATCCGGACCGGCGGCTGATCGGGATGAGCTTTCAGTTTTTCTGTCTGCCCCTGAAGCTCGAGGGGGCTGAAGCCGCTCCCGTGAGGGCAGTTGCCGTGCTGGAGAGATGAATGGATTTCGATTTGTAATTTAGGAAAGTTGATCGTACATTCCCTCGCTGGAATCCTGAGTGATTCTGTTCTTTTCCATTGCACTGAAAACCTATTGTATGAACAAGTTATTGCAATTTTCGTCAATCACCGGAAAGGTGATTATGGCTCTTGCCGGGGTTTTTCTGGTAACGTTTCTCGGCGTGCATCTCGGCATCAATCTGCTGCTGCTCAGCGATGATGGCGGGCGTTCCTTTTCAGTCGCAGCTGAATTTATGAGTTCGAATCCTCTTATCAGGATTTTTGAAATAGTTCTTTTTGCAGGATTTCTTGTCCATATCGTGCTTGGGCTTGTGGTTTCCCGGCAGAATCGGGCGTCGAGGCCTGTCGGTTATGTGGTCGCCAACCGCACGGAGACTTCCTTTCTGTCCAAATACATGCTGCACAGCGGGATTGTTGTCCTGATTTTCCTCGCCCTGCATTTTTCCGACTACTACTTCGTCAAGATCGGTCTTGTGGCCCCCCCCGAGGGGATTGGCCCTCACGACTTCTATGCAATGACCCTGCATCTTTTCTCAAGTACCTGGTATGCGCTTTTCTATATGTTCTGCTTCGTGTTGCTTGGCATCCATCTCAACCATGCGATACAGTCTGCATTCCAGACCATGGGCTGGAATCACACCCGGTATATGGGCGCGGTCAAGGTTGCGGGCACCATCTATTCCATAGCGATATCGCTGGGCTTTATGGTGATTCCCCTATATTTTATCCTTTTCAGGTAGGTTAACAATTGCTGAAAACCCTTATTTCATGATGCGCCTCAATGCCGGAATTCCGGAAGGACCGATAGCTGACAAATGGACTGCATACAGGTCGGCGGCCAAACTGGTCAATCCCAACAACAAGAGAAAACTCGATATCATCGTTGTCGGCACCGGTCTTGCCGGGGCGTCCGCTGCGGCAACGCTCGGCCAGCTCGGCTACAATGTCAAGGTGTTCTGTTATCAGGATACGCCTCGCCGGGCGCACAGCATTGCCGCCCAGGGCGGAATCAATGCGGCTAAAAACTATCCCAACGACGGAGACAGTGTCTATCGGCTTTTTTACGATACCATCAAGGGAGGGGACTACCGTTCCCGAGAAGCCAATGTTTATCGTCTGGCCGAAGTCAGCAACCAGATTATCGATCTCTGTGTGGCTCAGGGTGTTCCGTTCGCCAGGGAGTACGGCGGTCTTCTGACCAACCGTTCGTTTGGAGGAGCCCAGGTGTCAAGGACCTTTTATGCCCGCGGGCAGACCGGGCAGCAGCTTCTGCTCGGAGCGTACAGCGCGTTGAGCCGTCAGATCGACGCCGGCAACGTTACGCTCTACAACCGGAGGGATGTGCTTGATATGGTGGTTGTTGAAGGTAAGGCTCGGGGCATTATCGCCCGTAATCTCGTTACCGGAGCAATCGAGCGTTTCGCGGCGCATGCCGTCGTTCTGGCAACCGGCGGATATGGCAATGTGTTTTTTCTTTCCACCAACGCTATGGGGTCCAATGTGTCGCCGGCATGGAGCGCCTATAAAAAAGGCGCCCTGTTCGGCAATCCCTCATTTACCCAGATACATCCGACCTGTATTCCTGTACACGGAGAGTTTCAGTCAAAGCTTACCCTGATGAGCGAGAGTCTTCGCAATGACGGACGGATCTGGGTTCCGGCATATAAAAAGGATGTCGACCGGCTGCGTTCAAAGGAGGTAAAGCCTTCGGATATTCCTGATTCCGACAGGGACTACTATCTGGAGCGGCGCTATCCTGCTTTTGGCAACCTGGTGCCGAGGGATGTCGCTTCGAGAGCGGCAAAAGAGCGCTGTGATGCCGGATACGGCGTCAGTTCCACCGGTTTCGCCGTCTTTCTGGACTTTGCCGATGCCATCAAACGAAAGGGGCAGGGCACAATCGACGCGCTTTACGGCAATCTATTTCAAATGTATGAACAGATTGTGGCCGACAGCCCCTATGAAACCCCTATGATGATCTATCCGGCGGTTCACTATACCATGGGCGGGTTGTGGGTCGATTATGAACTGATGACAACGGTTCCCGGCCTCTATGCTATCGGCGAATGCAATTTTTCCGATCATGGCGCAAATCGCCTCGGGGCTTCAGCGCTTATGCAGGGGCTTGCCGATGGCTATTTCATTCTGCCTGCTACGATTTCAAACTATCTTGCTGCGGAAATTCATACCCCTCGATTCGATCCCGACAGTTCGGAGTTCACGCTTGCCGCAGAGAAGGTCAGAGAGCGGCTTGTACGTTTGAAGAATACCGGCGGAAAGCAGTCTGTCGATCACTATCACCGTCAGCTCGGCAGGCTTATGTGGGAAAACTGCGGTATGGCAAGAAGCCAGCCAGGCCTTGAAGAGGCGCTTGAGCGGCTTCCGCTGCTGCGCGAGGAGTTTCATGCGAACGTACGCATTCCGGGATCTCTTGACGAATACAATCCCGAACTTGAAAAGGCATGGCGCGTTGCCGATTTTCTTGAACTTGGCGAGTTGATGGTTCGTGACGCCCTGCAGCGCCGGGAGTCATGCGGAGGTCATTTCCGTGAAGAGTACCAGACACCGGACGGCGAGGCTCTTCGTAATGATGAGGACTTTACCTTCGTAGGAGCATGGGAGTATAAGGGGAAGAGCTGTGCGGCCGAACTGCATCGTGAAGATCTCAATTTTGAGGTTGTCAAACCTTCACAACGCTCCTATAAATAAGCAATTGAATTATGAATTATACGCTTAAAATCTGGAGACAGAAGAGCGCAAAAGAGCGGGGGGAGATGGTTTCTTACCAGGTAAGCGGCATCTCTGCTGAGATCTCTTTTTTTGAAATGCTTGATATACTCAACCAGCAGCTTATAGCCGAAGGCGGCGATCCTGTCGCTTTTGACCATGATTGCCGGGAAGGGATATGCGGAACCTGCAGTCTCTATATCAACGGAAGACCGCATGGGCCGGTCAGGGGCGTGACAACCTGTCAGCTGCACATGCGCTCGTTCAGCGATGGAGAGGTGATCCATATCGAGCCCTGGAGATCCAAAGCCTTTCCTGTTGTCAGGGATCTTGTCGTTGACCGCAGTGCGCTGGACCTGATAATTCAGGCGGGAGGCTATGTTTCCGTTAATTCAGGCGGCATTCCGGATGCCAATACCATTCCGGTTCCTAAACATCACGCTGATACAGCATTCGATGCGGCCGCATGTATCGGCTGCGGGGCATGCGTGGCTGCATGTCCCAATGCTGCAGCCATGCTGTTTGTCTCGGCAAAGGTGTCACATCTTTCCCTGCTGCCTCAGGGGAAGGCAGAAGCCGTAAAGCGGGTTCAGAAGATGGTTGCCCGGATGGATGAGCTGGGATTCGGCAACTGCAGTAACACTTATGCCTGCGAGGTTGAGTGCCCGAAACTGATATCCGTGACCAATATTGCGCGCATGAACCGGGAGTTTCTTTCGGCAAAACTGTTTTCCGAAAAGGAAAAGATTGTCAGGGATTCGATCTGAGAGCCTGCCGTTATGCAGGCTCCGAAATTTTTTAGGGATGCGTTTACTCCGGGCTTCGGATAATCGGAACAGGCAGAGTCGGGCGCATTACACAGGCATGGTTGTATTGCAAGCGTTTTCGTCAGTCTTTTACGCAGCGCACGGTAAACCCGAGCCGCTTGTTCGCCTCTCCACGGCGCAGTGCCGCATCGAAATAGCCGACTGCACGCCCCCAGGCTTTTTCCTTCCCCGATTCCGTTGATGACCATAGCCGCCCGTACTCTCCAAGCAGCAAGAAAGCTCCGTCGGTATCTCGTCGCGCTCCGGAGGGAAGAATGTCGAAGCCGTTTTTTCCTGTTCCGTTGCCCCTCTCTTTCCAGAGTCGAGCGGCTTTGAGCTCTCCTCCGGCCATTGCTTCGCCTCCAGAGTTCACGGTCAGTGCCGTCCAGTCTTCATCGGTTGCGATATGCCACCCTACAGGAGCAAGGCCTCTCGGATCATTTACGGCATACCAGTTGTAGAGGCGCCCATAGGTTTTTCCGTTTTCAGGGTTGTTCTCATACCAGCACCATGCGCCAGTGGTCAGCTTTGCCCACTGCTTGGGGTCTCTGACCTCCGGAATAGCGTCGCCATTACGATAACGGGTTACATCGAGATTTTCAGCTGTCCAGATCCGATTCCCGATCGATACGGTGCGATAGGCTTTTCCTTCGCTGTCGGTAACCGTCCCGTTTTTTTTGCCGCTGCAGGCGGAGATAAGCAGGATGAGAAGGGGAATCATGATCCTGTAAAGGGGGATCGCGTTTTTCATGGTATGTTCCGGATGTCGATTTGTTGAAAAAAGGGCATATGCTTAAAATAGGCGGGAAAACAGGATTTTCAAACCCGGCACAGACCGCTTCGGACTCTTTTGCCCTGATAAGAGCGTAATGATGAACCTTTTCAGCGGAGAGGAGGTTAAAATCGGTAAATGCCTTGCTTCAAAGAGAACCGACCGTTTTTTGATCTGAAGTAATTGTAACCGTTCCGTAATGATTATGGTTTGGAAATAAGTATATAAAGTTGTAGTACATAACACTCGTACATTATAAACTCTGTAAAGTAACATATTGTTTGAATGAGAATCTTCTGAGCAGGACATAACCTGAAGCCTCCGGGAGCGGAGTGCTGCGAGGATGCTCATAGGTTCAAACCGTCATGTATGGAAATATTTTTTCTTCTTTTTCTCATCATTCTCAACGGACTGTTCGCCATGTCTGAGATCGCTCTGATAACGGCAAAGCGATCCAGGCTGCAGAAGCTTGCCGCTGATGGCGATAAAGCCGCAGATGTTGCGCTCAAGCTCGGTCAGGAGCCGACACGATTTCTTTCGACCATACAGATCGGTATTACATCGATCGGTATTCTGAACGGTATTGTCGGAGAGAATGCCCTTGCCGAACCGTTTTCGCTCTGGCTGCGCTCTCTTGGAATGGAGAGTGAGATCAGCAGAATTCTCTCGACAGCCCTGATTGTCGTTTCCATAACCTATGTGACGATAGTCATTGGTGAGCTGGTGCCGAAAAGACTCGGCCAGTTCAACCCCGAAGGTATTGCGAGGCTTGTTTCGCGCCCCATGCTCGCCCTTGGGATGCTGACACGTCCTTTCGTCCGTCTGCTTTCGTTTTCCACCGATACGATACTTCGTCTGATGGGAAAAAATCCGCAGGCATCGACGAGTGTAACCGAAGAGGAGATTCACGCCATGCTCGAGGAGGGTTCGGAGGCCGGGATTATCGAACAGCAGGAGCATGAAATGGTGCGCAATGTTTTCAGGCTGGACGACCGGCAGCTTGGAACCCTTATGGTGCCCAGGGCGGATATCGTTTTCCTTGACGTGGCTCTTCCGCTGGAAGAGAATATCGACCGGGTGACCGGTTCTGAACATTCCCGTTTTCCTGTCTGTCAGGGTGGGCTGCAGTCGCTGCTCGGCGTGGTCAATGCAAAACAGCTGCTGGCGCAGACACTTAAAGGAGGGCTTACGGATTTCGCTGCACAGCTTCAGCCCTGCGTTTATGTGCCTGAAACCCTGACGGGAATGGAGCTGCTCGAGCATTTCAGGCTATCGGGCACCCAGATGGTGTTTGTCGTTGACGAGTACGGAGAAATTCAGGGACTGGTGACCATGCAGGATCTTCTTGAAGCGGTGACCGGCGAGTTTGTTCCCCGTAATCTCGAAGATTCATGGGCAGTGCAGCGAGAGGATGGCTCCTGGCTGCTTGACGGAATGATTCCCGTTCCCGAACTGAAGGATTCGCTCGATCTGAAAAGCGTTCCTGAAGAGGATAAAGGGCTTTACCATACACTGAGCGGACTTCTGATGTGGCTTCTCGGCAGAATGCCGGTTACAGGGGATGTAACGGAATGGGAGGGATGGAGACTGGAGGTCATCGATCTCGATGGCAAGCGGATCGACAAGGTGCTGGCTTCTCCGCTCAACGGCCAGTCCGCGTCAGCGGATTTCGGAAATGCAGCCCGCAGTTCAGAAGGGTAAACAGGCAGACCTTTCCAGGATCAGTTCCTTGTTGTTCTCCAATTGCGTACATTGACAGGGTGATGTTTAACAGACTCATTCTTTTATCATTACGATACCATTTCCCATGCAGCGCAAATCCTTTTTTCGCACGGCCGTTATATTTGTTGCCGTTTTCGCCCTTGCCGTTTCGCTCTCCTCCTGCCAGAAAAAAATCGAAGACGAGATTCTTGAAAAAGCTATCGAGCAATCGACCGGAAACGATGTCGAGCTGAATACTGCCACGGGAAAGATGTCTATCGAGTCCGACGGCAAGAAAATTGAAGTACAGTCGGAACATGCATCATGGCCTGAGGATATGCCGGCCGGGATACCGAAGTTTTCTTATGGTACAGTCAAGACCGTAACGCGCACGGAAACCTCCGGAGCCAAGGGGTGGACAGTTGCCTGTGAAAATATTCCCGAAAACAGCATCAGAGAGTATGACGCGGAGCTGAAGAAGAGAGGCTTTGAGACCGTTCTCACTCTGGTTACATCCGACAGGGGAGCCGGAGGTTCGATTAACGCGACAAAAGGAGCCATCTCCGTTTTTCTTATGGCGGATCAGGGAACCGCCACACTTGCCGTGTCGGAAGAAATAAAATAACGGGCATGCCGTTTTTCCGGCCCTTTCGCCGCCCAAAAAGCAGGAGTTGCCGTCATGAATACAACACATCACCATCCGGACTGTCTTTTCTGCAGAATCGTTCGCGGAGAGATTCCGGCAACGGTTGTTTACCGCAACGATCATATTGTCGCCTTCCGTGACATAACTCCTGCTGCTCCGCAGCATGTGCTGATTATTCCGGTAAAACATATTGCATCGTTGAGCGAGCTGCGGCCTGAAGATCTCGATATTGCCGGCCATATCCTGCTTGCCGCCCGAGTTGTAGCCGAAAAAACCGGAATCCTTTCTTCCGGCTATCGTCTGGTTTTCAATAACGGAGCGGATGCCTTGCAGAGTGTGTTTCATATCCATGGCCATCTCATCGGAGGTAAAAAAATGGGTTGGCCGCCCTTTCCCGGCGAGGCGGCACAACACGGCTGAAGGAGCCTTGCCGCAGCAACCTTTCTGGAGCTGGAGAGACTATGATGACTATCGACACGAAGGAGACCTTGCGCACCGTTCAGACCCTTCTGGGGCCTGTTTCCTGCTATTCCCTGCCTGCTCTTGCCGAAAATGGATTTTCAGGCGTACCCAATCTTCCGAAATCCCTTAAAATCCTGCTCGAGTCAGCACTCAGGAACTGCGACAACTATGCTGTTACCATCGAAGACATTCTCTCTCTTGCCTCATGGGAGCCATCGAGGGCCGGTGCGGACGATATCGCTTTCAAGCCATCCAGAGTGGTGCTTCAGGACTTTACCGGCGTACCCTCGATCGTCGATCTTGCCGCCCTGCGTGAAGCCTTTCTGCAGCTTGGTGGTGATCCTGAACTGATCAACCCTCTCGTGCCCTGCGATCTTGTGATCGATCACTCGTTGCAGGTGGATATTGCGGCATCTCCCGATGCCCTTGCCCTCAACATTGAAATGGAGTTTTCGAGAAACCGGGAGCGATATGCTTTTCTGAAGTGGGGGCAGAAAGCGTTCAGAAATTTCAGGGTTGTTCCCCCCGGCACCGGCATCGTACACCAGGTCAACCTCGAATATCTTTCCGGTGTTATAATTTGCGATGGAAAAATGGCTTATCCCGACTCGCTGGTCGGTACCGACAGCCACACCACCATGATCAACGCTCTTGGTGTTGCCGGATGGGGCGTGGGCGGCATCGAGGCGGAAGCGGTCATGCTTGGTCAGCCGCTTTCCATTTCCCTGCCTCGTGTTACCGGAGTCCGGCTGTATTCGGCTCTTCCGGAAGGGGCGACGGCGACAGATCTTGTGCTTGCCGTTACCGAAATGCTCCGCCGTGTCGGCGTCGTCAACGATTTTGTCGAGTTTTTCGGGCCCGGCCTTGACAGCCTTTCACTTCCCGACCGCGCCACTATCGCCAATATGGCTCCTGAATACGGAGCTACGATGGGTTATTTTCCGGTTGACTTTCTTACGCTCGACTACCTGAAGATGACCGGCCGCAAGGATCGGTGCGATCTGGTCGAGCGGTACTGCAAAGAGCAGGGCCTCTGGAGGGAGCCTGGAAGCGATCCGGTTTTTTCAAGGGTTTTCGAGATCGACCTTTCTCTTGTCGAACCTTCAATTGCCGGCCCCAAAAGGCCGCAGGATCGTATTCCGCTCGCTAAGGCAGCTGCTCAGTGGAAGATGGACATGAAGAGCGCCTATGGCCGGGAGAATATTGCCGCCAACGGAGGCCAGATGGATAGTGAAGGCTGTCTTTCCTCGGTAATCCCGATTCCCGCTTCCGGAGGAGGGGCGTCGGATCCGGCTGTCCTTCCCGGACACGGAGCGGTGGTGATCGCCGCCATAACTTCGTGCACCAATACCAGCAATCCCTCGGTGATGGTTGCTGCCGCTCTTCTGGCGCGTGCGGCAAGAGAGAGGGGGCTTGCGCCGAAGGCGTGGGTAAAAACTTCGCTTGCTCCCGGTTCCCGGGTGGTTACCGATTATCTTGACGCTTCCGGGCTTTCCCTTGACCTCGATGCGCTCGGCTTCTCCACGGTCGGTTACGGCTGTACCACCTGCATCGGCAATTCCGGTCCACTTCGTGACGATATCTCCGAAGCGATAATCCGGGACGATATCATTGTCTGCTCGGTTCTTTCGGGAAACCGGAATTTTGAAGGCCGCATTCATCCTCTGGTTCGGGCGAACTATCTTGCCAGCCCTCCGCTGGTCGTAGCCTATGCTCTGGCCGGCACCATCGCCATCGATTTCAGGATGGAACCGCTCGGTTTCGACAGGCAGGGTTCGCCGGTTTATCTCAAAGATCTCTGGCCTTCGGACGATGCGATCCGGCAGGTCATTGCCGGATCGGTAACGACGGAGCAGTTCGACCTGCGTTACCGCGATGTTTTTAAGGGCACCGAAGAGTGGCTGCAGATCGAATCTCCCGACGGAGATCTCTATGAGTGGGATCGGTTTTCGTCATATATTCGAAAGCCTCCTTTCTTCGAGGGCATCGGCGCGGTTCCGGCTCCTCCGGAACCGGTAAACGGCGCCCGAGTTCTTGCGGTTTTCGGCGATTCGGTCACGACCGATCATATCAGTCCTGCAGGAAACATCCGTCCGGCACAACCGGCCGGCCGCTATCTTCTGAGCCTTGGCGTTGCCCGTGAGGATTTCAACAGTTTTGGTTCCCGCAGGGGGAATCACGAAGTGATGATCCGTGGTACCTTCGACAATATCCGGATACGCAACAGGCTTGCTCCCGGAACCGAAGGGGGGTTCACGACCTGGTTTTCCGGGGACGGCTCCGCTGCCGAAGAGATGAGCATCTACGAAGCTGCCATGCGTTACCGCAATCAGGGGACTGATCTGATCATTCTTGCCGGCAGGGACTACGGCATGGGCAGCAGCCGGGACTGGGCGGCCAAAGGGACCCTGCTTCTCGGAGT
Organism: Pelodictyon luteolum; assembly: GCA_020721225.1. Taxonomy (GTDB): domain Bacteria; phylum Bacteroidota; class Chlorobiia; order Chlorobiales; family Chlorobiaceae; genus Chlorobium; species Chlorobium luteolum_C. Next base: position 34,315 of record DYNE01000007.1, read on the forward strand.
ACGGGCCGTTATCGCCATGAGCTTCGAGCGCATTCACCGCTCGAACCTTGTCGGTATGGGAATTCTTCCTCTTGAATTTGCCGATGCAGAGAGTGCGGAATCTCTCTCTCTGGACGGATCGGAACTTTTCGATATTCCCGTTGAGGAGTGCCTTCAGCCAGGCGCGACGATTACGGTTACCGCCAGATCGCCGCAAACCGGGGAAGTCAGAAAGTTTTCGGTGATTTCGAAAATCGGTACAAAAATAGAGGCCGATTATTATCGTAATGGGGGTATTCTGCAGACGGTTCTTCGCCGTCTGCTTCCTCCGTAGTCCATTTTTTCAGCAAAAGAAAAGAGAGAAAGAATTTTTACCGTTTCCCTGCAGTTATCTATATTCAATCTATTTAAATTAATTTCGTCTGGTTATTCAGGTAAAGAGGGCTTATGAAAATGTCGGAACTGCAGGTAGGCGATAAAGCGGAAGTAACAGCGGTAAAGGCGGAACAGGCGGTTCGTCGGCGGATTCTCGATATGGGGTTGATAAAGGGTACCTGTTTCAAGGTGTTGCGGGTCGCTCCGCTTGGCGATCCAATGGAAATTTTTTTCAAGGGAATGTACCTGAGCCTGAGAAAGGCTGAGGCCGAAGGCATTTCAGTGCATAAAACGGGGCGTACCGGCGATGGGGTACCCATGTCTTGCGATAAAGAGGGTATCACGTGCTGCGGGGGCGCCAAGTGATGCAGAGAAAGGAGATCAGCGTCGCTCTTGCCGGAAATCCGAACTGCGGTAAATCTTCCCTGTTTAACGTTCTTACCGGAGCGCATCAGAAAGTCGGAAATTTTTCCGGTGTTACCATCGAAAAACACGAGGGGCACTTGGATTATGGTGCATACCGAATACGGTTTGTCGATCTGCCCGGCACCTATTCGCTGACCCCTTACTCCCCTGAAGAGATCGTTACCCGGAACTATCTGATCGATGAACGACCGGACCTGGTGGTCAATGTGCTCGAAGGTCCGAATCTTGAGCGTAATCTCCTGCTCACTACACAGCTTATGGAGATGAATATCGATTTCCTTGCCGCCCTCAACATGATCGACGAGGTTGAGGAGAAGGGTATTTCAATTGATGTCAAGCAGCTTCAGCGTCTTCTCGGATGCCACATCGTGCCGACATCGGCGAAGAAAAAGATCGGTATCGATTCCCTGCTCGCCCATATTGTTCGGGTCTATGAAAAAAATATAGAGATCCGGAAAAACAAACTCTCCTTCAGGCCGGAAATCGAAGAGGCGGTCGATGCAATAGCCGGTATGCTGAAGCGCGAAAAGGAGTTTGAGGCTGCCGATCCCCGCTGGCTTGCCATCAAGCTGCTTGAAAGTGATCGTGAAGTCTACCATCGGGTTCAGCAGTATCCGGTTTGGGTCAAGGTCGAGCTTGCCCTGCAGGAGGCGCTAAGGGAGGCCGCAAAGCTGTATGACTCGGATCCGGAAATGCTCATTACCGAAGACCGTCACGCATTTATCCGTGGGGCCATGAAAGAGTGCGTGCGTTTTCCGGAGGAGAGGAAGTCCACGGTAACCGACTACATCGATATGGTTGTGCTCAACCGGGTGCTGGGATTACCGGTTTTTCTTTTTGTGGTCTGGGCGATTTTCCAGATCACCTTTACTCTCGGCTCTCCTCTCATGGATATACTGGAATCCCTTTTCGGGGCCATTTCCGCTGCCGTAGAGCCGTTGCTCGTCAACCCTACTGTGCGATCCATCGTTATTGACGGTATCATTGCCGGAGTCGGAGGAGTGCTTGTTTTTCTGCCAAATATCCTGTTGCTTTTTATCGGGCTCTCTTTTCTCGAAGCTTCGGGCTATATGGCCAGAGCGGCATTTGTCATCGACAAGGTGATGCATCGGTTCGGGCTGCATGGAAAGTCGTTCATCCCCATGATAACCGGTTTCGGCTGTTCGATTCCTGCAATCATGGCTACAAGGACACTCAAAAGCCCTACCGACAGACTCGCTACGATTCTGATCATTCCCTTCATGAGCTGTGGCGCGAAACTGCCGGTTTATGTGCTGCTTGCCGGAGCCTTTTTCCCTCCCGATGTTGCTGCAAACGTTATGTTCGCAGTCTATCTGCTCGGCGTTGTCGTTGCTCTGCTGAGCGCGAAATTGCTGAAATCGACCGTTCTGAAATGTGATTCCGAGCCGTTTGTCATGGAGCTTCCTCCTTACCGGTGGCCGACTCTCCACTCGGTTCTGTTTCAGGCCAGGCTCAAGGCGATGATGTATGTGAAAAAAGCGGGGACCCTCATTCTTGGAGCCGTGGTGATCATCTGGGCGGTAAGCAATTATCCGCACAGTGACGAAATCGATAGATGGGCGGAATCGGAGAGCGTACGCATCGAAAAGAGCGCCGGAAGTGCGGCGGATAAAAAAGCCGCTATTGAAGCGCTTGAGTACCGGACGCAGTCTCTTCAGCTTCAGCATTCGTTTGCGGGAAGGGTGGGCAAGGTGATCGAGCCCGTTATCAAGCCGATCGGCTTCGACTGGAGAATAGGTATCGCTCTTGTAACGGGGCTTGCCGCAAAGGAGGTTGTCGTTTCAACCATGGGCACGATCTATGCGCTCGCAGATACCGGTGAATCTTCAGGAGAGCTGGCCGCGATCCTGAAAAACGATCCCTCCTTCAGCAGGGCGACGGCGCTCAGCCTGATGGTTTTTGTGCTGCTCTACATTCCCTGCGTGGCCGCCATTGGCGTTATGAAAAAAGAGATAGGGCAGTGGAGACCTGTACTTCTTTATTCGGTCTATGTACTTGCTCTTGCATGGATGCTCTCCTTCATCATCTACAGATCGGCACTTCTCATACTGTGATGCCGGCATTTTCTTCGGTTACAGGAGCTATCAGGCCGCTCTCCTCTGCCCTCACTATTATGTCGTCTACAGGAAGAGTCATTGGAACCGGTCGCCCATCGGTCATGGTCAGCACGACATCCGGATGGGCTTTACGGTGTTCTGCCATAACACCCTCCCAGTGCAGTTGAACGGCAGGGTCAAGCGAGTTCCATGCAAGGCGTCCCCGGCATTTCGGAAATTTTGAGCAACCCAGCCATAACCCCCGTTTACCGCTTCTGAGATACAGAGGCGCTCCGCATTTCGGACAGGCGAGATCGGTCTGAACCGGTGGAGTTTTAAGCGGTTCAATATGGCGCTGTTTGCTGAGATTGAGCAGGGTGTTGCATTTGGGATAACCGGAACATGCAAGGAACGGGCCGAGCCGTCCGTCGCGGAGGAGCATCTGGCCGTCACTGCAGGATGGGCATTTGATACCGGTTTCTTTCGGTTTCGCCTTTGTCGAGCTGATCGGTTTGATGTTTTTGCAGGCGGGGTATCGTGAGCAGCCAAGGAATTTTCCGCTGGCCGTCCATTTGATGATCATGCGGCCCTCACCGCACTTGTCGCAGGTTTCAGCATTTGTGTTCTGTGGAATGAGCGGGTCATTCTTTCTCAGGCTGAGTGCGGTTTCGAGGGGGCGGTAAAAGCTGTCGAGCACCTTTTCATATTCGTCATCACCTGCCGCCACTTTATCCAGCTCATCCTCCATGAACGCGGTAAAGCGGATATTGAAGATGTCCGGAAAATTAGCCACAAGAATCTGGGAGACATCTTTTCCGAGATCGGTAGGGGCTATTTTCTTTTTCTGCAATGCAACATAGCGCCGATCCTGCAGAGTGGAAAATATCGAGGCATAGGTCGAAGGGCGTCCGATGCCGTAGTTGTCGAGATCTTTTACAAGCGTAGCCTCACTGTAACGGGCAGGAGGGCGGGTAAAGCTTTGTTTCTGCTCGATTTCGGCAAGATTCAGGCTGTCCCGCGCGGCAAGTGTATCAGGAAGTTTGACGGTCTGTTCTTTTTCAACATCCTCCTTTGTCGAGGTACGGGCTTCATACTCAAGTTCCTGTTGGTCGTCATACACCCGCATGAAACCGGGGAAAAGCACGCGGCTTCCGTTCGAGCGGAATACAATGCGGTGTTCGTGATCCTCGACATCAACCTTTGTCTGTTCGATTTTCGCCGGGGCCATCATAGCGGCAAGAAACCGTTTCCAGATAAGCTCATACAGGCGATACTGGTCTCCGGTGAGATAGGGTTTCATCGCCTCAGGCTTTCTTTCAATGGAGGTTGGCCGGATAGCTTCGTGAGCGTCCTGAGCATTTTTCGGAGACTTCGCCGAACTGCCGTAACCTGTATATTCGGAACCGAATACGGCACGTATATATTTATGGGCTTCCGCAACGGCTTCGGAGCCGATACGGGTAGAATCGGTACGCATGTAGGTAATCAGACCGGTTGCCCCTTCGCTTCCGAGATCGATGCCTTCGTAAAGCTGCTGGGCAATACGCATGGTTTTCTGTGATCCGAAACCGAGCTGGTTTGATGCAGCCTGCTGGAGCAGCGATGTGGTAAACGGCAGCGGAGCTTTGCGCTGCTGGGCTTTAGCCGTAATGTCTCCGACGGCATAGAGGCGGTTTCTGACAAGCGAGGCAGCGGCTTCGGCCTGCTCCTGACTGGAGAGTTCCGGTTTCCCGCCGTCAACCTTGACCAGTTTAGCCCTGAATATTTCTCCTTTTTCCGTCGCGAAGTCGGCGGAAACCGTCCAGTACTCCTGAATTTCAAACCGGTTGATCTCCTCTTCCCGTTCGCAGATAAGTCTGAGCGCAACCGATTGTACCCTGCCTGCGGAGAGGCCTCGCAGTACTACATTCCACAGGAAAGGACTGATTTTGTATCCCACGATCTTGTCGAGTCCCTGACGGGTTTGCTGGGATCGCACCAGACGGTAATCGATCTGACGGGGTTCGCTTATTGCGGCAAGAATGGCATTTTTTGTGATTTCATTGAATAAAACCCTGAAAACCGGTTTTCGTGCGGCCTCGATTTCGTTGGAAATATGCCAGGCTATAGCCTCGCCTTCGCGGTCAGGGTCAGTGGCTATCAATACCGAATCGGCTTCTCCGGCAAGTTTTTTCAGCTGCCGTACAACTTTTTCCTTTCCGGCTATGACCTCATATCGGGGTTCGTAATTATGATCGAAATCAAGGCCGATTTCCCGTTTCGGCAGATCTTTGATGTGCCCTACCGACGCGAAAACCGTGTACCGGTCGCCCAGATACTTGTTGATGGTTTTTGCCTTTGAAGGAGATTCAACGACAATAAGGGTTCTGTTTCTGGCTGAAAGAGCTTCTGTTTTTGATGCCATTGATCCCTGTTGTAAGGAGTTTATCATGAAGTGCAATGCTCGCAACGATGCGCAGCGGTGCAATGGGAAATTGAAAAAAGATAGGTGTTGCCTGTCAAAAAACAAATTTCCGGGGGTCAGCCAGGATGATCCCGAAACAGGATGACGGGACAATATCGGAAAGAATACAATTATATGTTATTATTTATTCGTTACCGAACCGCAACAAGCTCAGATTCTTATGATACCACGTCCATTTCGTATCGATGTCCGCATCGCATTTTTAACAATGATGGTTGCTGTTTTTTCTTCATTTACGGTTCAGGCGGCACCATCGTTTACCCGTTCGGAAGAGACGACGGTTCCTCTTCGGGTAACCACAGGAAATGAACAGGGCTATACCATCAAGGTTCTTGCGCTCAGAACCGACGGCGGGCTGATGATCGATATCGAGTCGTTTTCGAGAGCCCTGCGCCTCAGCTCCCGTCAGGAGTCAGGCATTCTGGTTATGGAGGAAACCGATGCCGCGCCGGGAAGCAGTTGTCAGGTAAGGGGCGACAATAATTTTGCACTTCTTGTTCCGAAAGACCCCCAGCGGATGAAGCGGGTCGTGCAAATGCAATCGGCACCGGTTCTGTTGGACGGCAAGCTCTTTCTTCCGGTTCTTCATGCATGCAGGTTGTTTACTCTCTGGCTTGACAAGGATGTCGTTTACGATTATTCATCGGGTATAATGAGCGCATGGCTCTGGGGAACGCGGCTTGGTGATTCGGTTGGTTACATTGGTGTGGTCAGGCCAGGAGAGACCGTCTCAGTACTCCAGGAGCGGAAAATTCCTGCTGAACCCGGAACGGTCATCAAGGGGGTCAATGTCGAGAATCGTGCAAACGGCGCTATCATTACGTTTACGGCATCGGGAAAAGGCGTCAGAACGGAGCTGCAGAAGCCCGATGAAGGCGGACGGGCATATCTCACGTTTCAGAATGCATCGTGCAATATCGATGCGTTGACAAAACTTTTCAGCGGGGGGTTGGTCAAATCGATAACTCCGATGCGCCCATCGGACGGAGTACTTCGTTTTGCAGTTGGGTTGGATAATCTCGGCTACAGGATAAAAACCGTTGATTTTCAGCGAGACGAGAAAAATAACCGTTATCAGGTCTATGTGATGAGCGAGGCCGATGTGGAGGGAATCCGTCAGAAAGAGAAGGAGCTGCAGATTGCCCGAGTGATCAACAGCGATATTGAAAAATGGAAACTCAACGCCATCGTGCTCGATGCCGGTCATGGGGGACACGATCCTGGTGCCATCGGAGGTCGGGGGACAAGGGAGAAGGATGTGGTACTCAATATCGTTCGTGATCTCGGTAACCTTATAGCCCAGAAATGGCCTGATGTCAGGGTGATCTACACCAGAAAAGATGATCAGTTTATTCCTCTTCATGAACGGGGACGGATTGCCAATCGTAACGGGGGCAAGCTTTTTGTCAGTATTCACTGCAACGCCAACAGAAAAAACCATATAAAAGGCTCCGAGGTCTATATTCTCGGTCCTCATAAAAGCAAGGACGCGCTTGAAGTCGCGATGTTCGAAAACTCGGTCATTACCAAGGAAACCGATTACAAACAGAGATACAAGGGCTTTTCGACCGAGTATCTGATCATGAGCAGTATGGCGCAGAGCGCCTTTGCAAAACAGTCGGCCGATCTTGCTCTCGAAGTACAGAAGCGGATCGATCGTCCGAACAGCACCAACGGGAAAGGAGTTCGTCAGGCTGGTTTTATGGTTTTATGGACACCATCCATGCCGAGTATTCTGGTTGAAGCAGGGTATCTTTCCAATTCCGAGGAGGAAAAAATTCTGCGGGATCGGCAGGAGCAGACAAAAATCGCTTATGGAATTTTCCAGGGTCTGGAACGCTACCGCAAGGATTATGAAAGCGCCCGGGTTGCAGCTGCAGAGCAGTAATTACGGTTGATGTTGACGATGCTTTTTTTGCGTTTTTTTGTTTTTGGATAGTTGTCAACCACATAATAAATTCAGGTTGACAGCGGGTTTCAATTCTCTCATCTATTCGTGCGATTCATGAATGACCTGACCTACGGAATTCTTTCCAGGCTTCATGGCGCCTCGGGTTATCTTTCAGGAGAAGATCTCTGCAGGGAGTTCGGTATCACAAGGAGCGCGGTCTGGAAGCATATCGGGAAGCTTCGGGATGCAGGATGCCGAATTGACGCCGTAACCGGTTCCGGCTATCGTCTGATCGATCTCTCCGGGCTCCCCGTTGCCGGCGAGGTGGATCTTTTTCTTACAACCAGATCCGCAGGTCGCATTTTTCACTATCAGAAGGAAACTGAATCGACAAATCTGGAGGCGAAAAAACTTGCGGCTGAAGGGGTTCCTGAAGGTGCCGTGATCGTTGCCGACTCTCAGAGTGCCGGCAGAGGGCGTCTGGGCAGGAGTTGGGTGTCTCCGGCCGGAAAGAATCTATACTTTTCATTGATTCTGCGTCCTTCCGTAGCCTCTCTGCGTATTCCTCAGATAACGCTGCTCGTGGCAGCGGCAATACATCAGGCGATTTGTGATCTTTATCCCTGCATCGAGGCGGGAGTCAAATGGCCGAACGATATCCTTGCCGGAGGCAGAAAGCTATGCGGTGTGCTGTGTGAAATGCAGTCGGAGCCAGGCCTGACCCATTTTGTGGTTGTCGGGATCGGAATCAATGTCAACCAGGATGATTTTCCTGAGGAGCTGCAGGATAAGGCAACCTCGCTGAAGCTTGAAACCGGAGAGTGTTTCAGTCGTTCGCGACTGCTTGCAACAGTGCTGAACCGGTTCGAGGATCTTTATTACAATTGGCAGCGGGAGGATGATCTTTGTTTTATTCTCCCTTACCTTGAACGCTATTCCCTGCTTCAGGGGAAGGAAGTCTGTATCGATCAGTTTTCGCGGCAGATTACAGGGACGGTTTGTGGTATCGCACGCGGCGGGGAGCTTGTGGTGCAGACCGATGAAGGAGTGGAACTGAAAATTTCTTCCGGGGAGGCTTCGCTCCGGAAAGCTTACACACATCTATGACTACATTTTTCTTATGACATCATCCGCTATCCATCAGGCAGTTATCGATGCATACAGGGTTCTTGATACCGGCGAGCCGCTGGACCGTGAAACGGCTTTACGTCTTGCAGCTCTTCCCGGTGATGCCGTGCTTGATCTTGCCTCTCTGGCCCACAAGGTGAGACTTCGTTACGCTGATGAAACCGCATCGCTTCACGCATGTTCAATCATGAATGCCAAATCAGGTGAATGCAGCGAAAACTGCCGTTTCTGCGCACAGTCGCGTTACAACAGTGCGGCAATTGATGTTTACGATCTTGCCGGTGAGGATGCCGTTCTGCGGCAGGCCGAAGAAGCCGTTGATAGCGGCATTCCGCATTTCGGCATTGTAACCAGCGGGTACGGCTATCTTAAGATAACCCCGGAGTTTAACCGAATTCTCGGTATGATCGACATGTTGCACCGCGAACTGCCCGGCCTCAACGTCTGCGCCTCGCTCGGCGTACTCGGCGAAGAGACAGCGGCAGCGCTGGCCGCACACGGGATTGCGCACTACAATATCAATATCCAGGTCGCGCCATCAAGGTACAGCGATCTTATTGCCGATACGCACACGGTCGTCGAGCGGATCGCAACCGTGCGGTTGCTTCGCAAACACCGTATTCCGGTTTGCTGCGGAGGTATTCTTGGAGTCGGGGAGAGTATGTTCGAGCGTCTTGAGATGATCTTCGCGCTCAGCGAACTCGATGTATCGGTTATTCCCCTTAACGTCCTTGTGCCTATCGATGGTACCCCGCTCGAAGGCCATCGGACGGCCGATATTGCCGATATTGTCAAGAGCTTCGCAATCTGCCGTCTGGTGCATCCTCGCACGATCATCAAGTTTGCGGCCGGCAGGGAGACTGTCATGAAGGATTTTCAGGGGCTGCTTATGCTCTCTGGTGCAAACGGCTTTCTGACCGGAGGCTATCTCACTACCCGCGGGAGGGATATCGATGCAGACCGGGAGCTTGGCCGTCAGCTCGAAAGTTTCACGGAGGGGTGAGCGTCATGCCGTTTCATGCCTTTATCCGCAACCGTCTCGATGAACTCCGGAGCGAGGATCGTTACCGTGTGCTTCCGGATACCGGAAAGCGCAACGGAAAATATATAACGTTGGAGGGAAAGCCTCTTCTGAACCTTTCCTCGAACGATTATCTCGGTCTTGGTGATGATTCCATTCTTCGAGCAGCCTTTACCGCTGCATTTCTTGAACAGGGCTATCTCATGACCAGTTCATCCTCAAGGTTGCTGACCGGCAACCATCACCTGTATGAGCAGCTTGAGCGTGAGCTGGCTCATCTCTACGATCGGGAGGCCGCTCTTGTTTTCAACAGTGGCTATCATGCCAATACCGGTATTCTTCCGGCCTTGACCAGCCGGCACGACCTGATACTTTCCGATAAGCTCAATCATGCAAGTATCATTGACGGTTCCCGCATTTCCGAGGCGGCATACCGGAGATATCGTCATAACGATCCTGAGCATCTTGAAGAGCTGCTTGAAGAAGCTGTCGGAAAATACCGTCAGGTATTCATCGTTACCGAATCGGTTTTCAGCATGGATGGCGACCTTGCGGATTTGTCGAAACTTGCGGCACTGAAAAAAAAATACGGGGCAGTACTGATCGTCGATGAAGCTCATGGCGCGGGGGTGTTCGGCGAACGAGGGCTCGGTCTTTCCGAGAGCTCAGGGACAGTCGGGGAGATCGATATCATTGTCGGTACTTTCGGCAAGGCCTTCGCTTCAACCGGCGCCTATGCCGTTATGAATGAACTTATCCGTGATTATCTCGTCAATACCATGCGCCCGTTTATTTTTACCACGGCGCTGCCCCCCGCAGTACTGGCCTGGAGCCTTTTGACCCTCCATCGTCAGGCGACAATGCAGGTCGACCGCTCCCGGCTGCTGCAACTTGCCTCGATATTTCGCGGCGCTCTTGTCGAAAAAGGATTGGAGGTTCCGGGAGAGAGCCACATCGTGCCGGTCATAACGGGAACCAACCAGAGGGCTCTTGGCATTGCAGCAACGCTTCGTGAAGCGGGAGTGCTCGGTATGGCTGTACGTCCTCCGACCGTACCTGAAAACCGGGCAAGGATTCGTTTTTCGCTCAGGGCATCTCTGGAGTGGGCGGATATTAAACACATTCCGGATCTCATAAGCGGAGTCCTCTTGTGAAAACCGACTGGATAATACGCAAGGGCAATACGGAGCTCCTGCTATTTTTTTCCGGGTGGGGGATGGATCGCACTCTTGCCGACCATCTTGCGTTGTCATTGCCTCATAACCCGGGTTTCGATCTGCTGGCCTGCCATGACTATCGCACAGCGGAGATTGATGCCGAAACCCGCGATGCGATGCGATTCTATGAACGGCTGACGGTTGTAGCATGGTCGTTCGGCGTCTGGGCTGCCGCACATACGCCACTGCCGCCGGTATCGCATGCCGTGGCCCTGAACGGTACGCTCGCTCCGGTCAACAGGGTTGCAGGCATTGCTCCTGATGTGTTCAAGGCAACCCTCGATACTTACGGTGACGATGCGCGGCGCCGTTTCAGCCGCAGAATGTGCGGAGGCGGTGAAGCTCTTGATCACTATCTCTCCCTGGAACCGCGGAGGAGTTCTGTCTGTCAGAAAGAGGAGCTTGCCGCTTTTGCCGCAAGGTTAGACGCCCCAGGCAGTCCGGAGAGTTTCAGGTATGATCACGTTATCATTGGCGGGAAAGACCTTGTTTTTTCTCCTTCATGCCAGTTTGCGGCATGGAGAGGGTATGCGCAAACGGTTATTGCCGATATGCCGCACTATCCGTTTTTTCACCTTGAAAGTCTGCAGGAGGTGCTCGAATGCAGCAGAGGATAGATAAACAGCTTGTGCGCGAGAGGTTTTCCAAAGCTCTCGGCTCATATCGGGAGCATGCCGTGGTACAGCAGGAGATGGCGCTGGTGCTTGCCGATATGATCTGCAGTGCCGTTCCTCTCCGATCATTCGGAAAGGTTTTTGAAGTGGGGGCAGGCACCGGTTCGTTGACGGCAGCCATCCTCGACCGCTGCAGTGTCGAAACCTATATCGCCAATGATCTTGTTGCCGAAAGCCGCAGTCACATTGTCCTTGAGGTTTCCCGGCGCTCTCCGGCGAGTTTTGCCTTTCTTTCCGGCGATATCGAGACTCTTGAGGAGCTTCCCGGGAAACTTGATCTTGTCGCTTCGAACGCCACTCTTCAATGGTTTTCTGACCTTGACGGTTTTTTTCGGAAGATGGCCTGCTGCCTGAAGCCTGGAGGTATTCTTGCGTTCAGTACTTTCAGTACCGGGAATATGCGTGAAATTGCCGTTATCGAACAGGCCGGTCTCAGTTATCCGGATCTTTCATTTCTTGAGTCTCTTGCCTGCCGATATTTTGAAAAGATTACATCCAAAGAGGAGCATATACGAATAGCTTTCGATTCACCCGGGGAGGTGCTTCGCCATATCCGGAAAACAGGAGTTAACGGGGTAGTGCGACGTGCCTGGACAAAAGGGAGGTATCAACAGTTTCTGCATCGCTACCTGGAGGCTTATTCCTGTGAGAATGGCGTTTATCTTACCTATCGGCCGGTTTACGGCTGTTTCAGAAAACCATTATTATGAGAGGAGCAGTAATCGCAGTTTCCGGTATCGATACCGGTACGGGTAAAACCGTTGCGACCGGTCTTCTGGCCAGGGCTCTGCTTGATTGCGGCCAATCGGTCATAACCCAGAAAATCGTGCAGACCGGCAGCCCCGGCGGAGTTTCCGAAGACATTCTCGAACATCGTCGTCTCATGGGGTGTGGACTTCTGGAAGAGGATCGTCAGGGAGTGACCTGTCCCTATCTCTTTGCCTATCCGGCATCGCCGCATCTTGCCGCCGGACTTGAAAACAGGGTAATCGATCTCATGACCATCAGACGGGCAACCTTCAGGCTGCAGCAGCGGTATCGAACCGTTCTTTTCGAAGGCGCCGGCGGCCTTCTTGTTCCGTTGACCGACGATCTGCTGTTTGCCGACTATATACGGGATGCCGGTTATCCCCTTCTGCTGGTTACCTCTTCACGGCTTGGCAGCATAAACCACACACTGCTCTCCATCGAAGCCTGCATGAAACGGGGGATCACTCTGAAAGGAGTCATATTCAACCGGTTTCAGGAAGCGGATAAGCTGATCGGTGATGATGCGATCGGGACCATCCGTCATTTTCTGAGTCGGTATGGGCTTTTTGCGCCGGTTATCACTCTTGCCGAAAACGATCTTGAAGAGTATGCTTCGGAACTTCTTGGTTTGGATTCCGGAAAATAAAGCCTGCAGAAAACACGTATGAACGGTATCGACTCCGCTTTCGACCGCGGCCATATCTGGCATCCCTATACATCTATCAGCAATCCGCTGCCAGTCTATCCCGTTACGGGAGCGCGGGGCGTGCATATCGAACTTGCTGACGGCAGTACACTCATCGACGGCATGTCGTCATGGTGGGCGGCGATTCATGGCTATAATCACCCCGAACTGAACCGGGCAGTGCGAGAACAGCTTGAGCGCATGAGCCATGTCATGTTTGGCGGGTTTACTCATGAACCTGCAGTGAATCTGGCAAAGCAGCTGGTAGCGATTACCCCTGAACCACTTGACAGGGTTTTTTTCTGCGATTCGGGTTCCGTATCCGTAGAGGTTGCCCTGAAAATGGCGATTCAGTACTGGGAAGGGCTGCTGCAGCCCCGGAAAAAAAAGATGCTCACTGTCCGTTCAGGTTATCATGGCGACACCTTTGGCGCCATGTCGGTCTGCGATCCGGAAACCGGCATGCATGGACTTTTCAGGGGGGTTCTTTCCGAACAGTACTTTGCCGAAGCTCCCCGTTGCGGTTTTCGCGATAGCTGGCGCGAGGAGTATATCGAAGATCTGCAGATGCAGCTTGAACGTCACGCTGAAAATCTTGCGGCGGTTATCATAGAACCGGTGGTACAGGGCGCAGGCGGAATGCGGTTTTACTCGCCGCATTATCTGCGGAGGCTCCGCGAGTTGTGCGACCGTTACGGCGTCCTTCTGATTTTCGATGAAATCGCCACAGGATTCGGACGCACCGGAAAACTTTTCGCTCTTGAACATGCGGGAGTTGTTCCCGATATCCTCTGTATCGGCAAAGCTCTTACCGGCGGATACATGACCCTTGCCGCAACGCTCACTACCGCAGCAGTAGCTGAAACGGTCTGCTCCGGAGATGCGGGGGTGTTTATGCACGGGCCGACCTTCATGGCCAATCCGCTTGCCTGTGCAGTTGCCTGCGCAAGTATAAGGCTGCTGCTCGGCTCCGGATGGCAGGATGCGGTTTACCGTATCGAACGGCAGCTTGAAAGCGGCCTCGAACCATGCAGGGCGTATGCCGGAGTTGCCGATGTCCGCGTGCTCGGAGCCATCGGGGTTGTCGAACTGGAGCGTCCGGTCGATATGGGTTCGATTCAGAAACAGTTTGTGGCAAGGGGGGTCTGGGTCAGACCGTTCGGCAGGCTGGTCTATCTTATGCCGCCGTTCATTATAGGCGAGGGGGAACTCGGTACGCTTACCGCTGCCGTTTGCGATGTTGTACGGGAATCCTCTGCGACTTTTTGATTTATCCCGGCAGAGATTGTAAACTGTACAATTTGCATTAAAACCTGAACTATCAGACGTTATCGCCATGACCAACGCCAGACCCTGGATCAGACATTACGACAAGGGTGTTCCCCATACGCTCGAGCCATATCCGGAACATACCCTTGTCGATGTCGTCCGCAGGAGGGCGCTCGAATCTCCCGATCAGCAGGCATTGCTGTTCAAGGGTTCGGTGATTTCCATCGGTACCCTTGAACAGGAGAGCAATGCGCTTGCCGAAGCGCTTTCAGAGCTTGGTGTCGCTTCAGGTGACCGGGTTGCGCTGCTTATGCCCAATTCTCCGCAGATGGTGATCAGTGAGCTCGCTGTCTGGAAAACCGGTGCGATTGTTGTCCCACTGAATCCTCTTTACACGGAAAACGAACTTGTATACGCACTGAACGAGTGCGGAGCCGAAACCATTATCGTGCTGACCTCTTTCTATGGAAAGATCAAAGCCATAGCGCCGGACACACGCCTCAGGAGGGTTATCGCCACAAGCATAAAGGAGTACCTGCCACCGTTGATACAAGTGCTGTTTACCCTTCTGAAGGAAAAAAAGGACGGCCACCGCATTGCGTTGCAGAAAGGCGATTATCTATTGCAGGATCTTATTGGCCGCCATGCTTCCGCGCAATCGAAACCTATGCCGGTGAGGCATGACGCCCCGGCCCTTTTTCTCTTTTCAGGCGGTACAACCGGCAACCCGAAGTGTGCGGTCAGCACGCACCGGAGCCTGGTTATTTCAGGAGTGCAGATTTCGTCGTGGTTCAGCGTGATCCTTGAAAAAGGACGTGACTCCATCATCCTCAACATGCCGATGTTTCACGTCTATGGTCAGGCGGGAATCATGCCTGCCGCCATTATGGGCGGTTATGCGCTTGTCATGGTTCCCAACCCTCGAGATATCGACGATCTTCTGCACATTATCAAAACCCTGAAGCCGGCCGTGCTGCCCGGAGTTCCGACGCTTTTTACTGCGCTGCTCAATCATCCGGGAGTGAGAAAGGATAAGCGTATCATGAAATCCCTCAAGCTCTGCGTATCGGGAGCGGCTCCTCTCATGCTTGAAACAAAGCAGAGCTTCGAAGCGCTGACCGGCGGCAGAATCATCGATGCCTACAGTCTGACCGAAACCACGCTTGCTTCGACTTTCACCCCTATTCTCGGTACATACAAGCCCGGATCGGTGGGAATACCCGTTCCGGATGTAGATGTGCGCATCGTTGACCAGGAGAATGGCAAGGATGAACTTGCTCCGCACGATGTCGGCGAAGTGATCATGCGGGCCCCGCAGCTGATGAAGGAGTACTGGCAGAATCCCGGAGAAACCGCAATGGTGCTCAGAAACGGCTGGCTTTATACCGGCGATCTCGGTTATGTCGATGAGGACGGCTATCTCTTTATCGTCGACCGGAAAAAGGACGTTATCAAGCCCGGGGGATTCCAGGTATGGCCGCGTGACGTCGAGGAGGTCATTGCCCGGCACCCCGCAGTGCAGGAGGTCAGCGTTGCCGGAGTTCCCGACCCTTACAAGGTCGAGGCCGTCAAGGCCTGGATTGTGCTGCGTTCAGGGGAAAAACTTACGGCCGACGACCTCTGCGACTTCTGTCGTCGCGATCTTGCCGCCTACAAGATTCCCCGGCATGTGGAGTTCACCGAAGCGCTCCCGAAATCCACGGTCGGCAAGGTGCTTCGTCGCAAGCTCGTTGAAGAGCACTGCAGGAAATCGGGGACGACAGGGAAGTGACCCTCGACGAACTCCACAGCCTGTTTCTGCCGGAAAATCTCACCCTGCTCGAAGAGCACGGTTCAGACAATCCGTCGTCCTTTGCCCTGCGCTTTCAGGGGAGCGCAGATATTCCGGCAAGGGCGATTGCCGAACAGCTGGCCTGCCGCCGCAAGGCCCTGAAAAAGCTGCCGGTGCTCTCGCTGAAGGGGTTGCTCTATACCGCGCCTGCCCTTGAACAGTCATCCGGCGAGGCTGCGGCGACATACAAGGCGTCGCTCATGGGAGGAGAGCGTCTGATCGATCTCACCGGAGGGCTCGGTATCGATGCAGTTTTTTGTTCGAGAGTGTTTCGGAACGTGGTCTATTGCGAACGTGACCCATTGCTTGCCGAACTGGCAGCATACAACTTTCGCAGGCTTGGCGTTTCGAATGTGGAAATCTGTCAGGGCGACAGCCTTGCGATGCTGCATTCGTTTCCCGACGACCATTTCGACTGGATTTACGTCGATCCCTCCCGCAGGGAGGGGGGCCGTCGTTCCGTGGGACTTTCGGTGGCAAGTCCTGATGTCGCGGTGTCTCACGACCTTCTGCTTCGCAAGGCGGCGAAGGTCATGGTAAAGGCGTCTCCTGCGCTCGAACTGAGCGGTATCGAGCGCCAGCTTCCCTCGATTTCGGAAATTCATGTGGTTTCGGTTGGTGGAGAGTGCCGCGAAATTCTGCTGCTGCTCGAGCGCACCCCTGCCCGGCAGGGCTTGATCGCAAGGAAAGCGGTGCTTCTGGATAGAAACGTTGGCGAAAGGCGTGAAATAGCGGGAACCGGCGGGGAGTCGAGATCCCCGGCGGTGCCGGTAGAGGCCTTTTTTTACGAGCCCGGTCCGGCAATCATCAAGGCTGGTCTTACGGCAAGACTTTCCGAAGAGTACGGTTTTGACTATGTCAGCAATACGGTCGATTACCTTACTTCGAGCCGCTTTGTCGAAGGGTTTCCGGGAAGGACATTTCGTGTCGTGGCATGTGAACGCTTTAAGCCGAAAACTTTCAAGTCGTTTCTTCAGCGGCACGGCATCAGTGGAGCGGCTATCCAGCGGCGGGATTTTTCATTGTCGCCTGAAGAGATCCGCAGGAAGTACAGACTCAGGGAGAGTCATTGCGACTATCTTTTTTTTACAAAGGATTCTGCGGGGGAGTCGATCTGCGTGTACGCTGTCAAGCCGTCCCCTGCAGGCGGAGAAGCTCCTTCTGTGCAAGGCCGAAACGAAGTCCCTGAATGCTGACCCGTATTTCGCCGATTCCCATGAGACGCATGAACTGGCGCAGGATGAGCGCTCCCATGGTGATGACGTCGGCGCGTCCTTCCGGAATTCCCAGCGCAATGATCTCTTCGAGAGAGTTATTCCTGAGCTGATCGAGCAGTCGGTCTACCTCCGTGAAGGAAAGCCGGTAATTCTGTACTTTCATTGCATCGAAATGCTTCAGTCCCTGGCTGACCTGAGCTATGGTGGTCAGGGTTCCGGCAACCCCGTAAATCGATTCTCTCGATGTGAAAAACGGGAGGATGGACGATCTCAGCACCCGGTCGATCTCCTCTCGGGCGGTCTCCAGTTCGCTATGTGAAGGCGGAAGGGAACTGAAGAACCGTTCGGTAAGCCGAACCGAACCGATATCCATGCTGACGCTTTTTTCGACTCCTCTGAGAGAACCCAAGCAAATTTCCGTGCTGCCTCCTCCGATATCGATTACCGCGAAGGTCTCCGGCAGATTGTCCAGGCCGGCCACCGCACCGAAGAAGGTGAGTTCAGCCTCATCCTTTCCCGTGGTGCAGCTTATGGTGATGCCGGTTTCACGCAGAACCTCGGCAATAACCTCATGACGGTTTGCCGCATCACGCAGGGCGCTGGTTCCCGCAGCGATAACGGTTTTCGCCCCCTGCTGTTCCGAGAGTGCCCGGTACTCCTGCATGCATGCGACGAGGCGCCTGATGGCTTCGTCGCCGATGAACCTGCGTTCGTCAACCCGCTCTCCTAGCCGCACAATGGTCTGGCGGTGCAGGATGGTGACGATAGAGCCGCTTTCCGGAATAAGATCGGCGATCAGGAGCAGGGCGGTATTGGTGCCGATATCGATGCATGAAACTCTTTTCATTGTTCCATTGTCTCAGTGTTTCGCCTCGGTTTCCGCTCGCACCAGGCTCGATAGCCACTCGTCTTCGTAAATGGTTTTTACGTTGCTGTAACCGAGCCGTTTCAGCAGTTTTTTCAGCCACGGCTCGTCGTATATGAGTACACCGGACAGCAGCACTTCAGCTTGCGGAGCGTAGTTTCGGATAACCGGCAGAATTCTGTCGATCACATTCTTGTTTATGTTCGCCAGAATGAGGTCGTACCCCTCGCGCAGGTTCGCCACGAGTTCCTCTTCGGCGTCGATCAGCTCTATCCGGATATCTGCCACCTGGTTTTCTTCGACGTTCTCCACGGCATTTTCTGCAGCCCATGCATTGTTGTCGAAGGCGAGAATCGGCAGCCTGTTGCCGAGCTTGCGCGCAGCAATGGCCAGTACGCCGGTTCCTGTGCCTATGTCCATGATTTTTCGTTCTTCCAGTTCAAGTTCCTCCATCTGGCGGAGCATGAGCCGGGTTGTGGCGTGGTAACCGGTGCCGAACGACATTTTCGGATTGATCTCGATAACGATCTGTCCCGGTTTAGGCGTGATCTCCTTGTATTTCTGCGCGATCAGGAAGCGGTCGGAAATTTCGATGGGCTGCAGGTGCGCCTCCCACTCGGCGTTCCAGTTCCGGTCTGCCATGAAACTGGCTTTGCAGGGCGGCACGCTGCCGAAGGTCTCTTCAAGCAGGGAGTGGACAGTCTGTTCTTTCGCCTCACTCCATTCGGATTCGGGAAGGTAGGCGAGCAGCCGGTCGTCCTCTTCGAGAAAGTACTCGATGCCCTCCTGCGAAAGGATGGCGATATATGGTTCAAAAAGCGCGGGACTGATCGTTATGGCCAGTTCGATATAATTTTGTGTTCCTGTCGGCTGCATATGTAATAGTAGAGACGGAAAGCGGTTTACTGATGGCGATGCAATGGCGTTAATATAGGAATTTTCGCAGCGGAATGGTGCGGCACCAATCCGATAGAGCCGGTAGTCACTCCCTTTTTATGATCCGGGCGGCGCAGGCATACCGTTTGTCGAAGTAGCGGGAATCAAGCCGGTCGACCCTTACTCCACTGCTTGTCGATACATGGGCGAAACGGTTCTCTCCAATGTAAACCCCGACATGATCGATGGTTTTTCCGCCATTGCTGAAAAAAACAAGATCTCCAGGCTTGAGCTGTTTCCGGGGAACGACCTTTCCAAGGGTAGCCATATCGGAAGATGTTCTCGGCATGAGCAGCTGAAAGGAGTCTTCGTAGAGATACTGAACGAAGCCCGAGCAGTCAAAACCGTCAAGTGCTGTTCCGCCCCAGCGGTATGCCGTACCAAGGCGCTCCCTGACCGACGTAAAAAGCTGCTCCATCGATTGTCCGGAAACTTTTACGGGAAGCTCTTCCTTCACTGGTTCCGGGTTTCCCGGGACGATGCGCGAAATATATGTTTTTCTCTTTTTTAAACTATATTTGCAGTCTGGATCATACCGCGAACCTGTTGAGATGCTGCTGCATCCCGTCAGGCCGGAAAGGAGGCCGAAAATGAGAAGTCCCGGTATGACCGATCCGGAGACAGCAGATTTACCGGTAAAAAAAGAAGAAAAACCACGTCCTGTTTTCATGATGGAGCGATTTGCTGTTTCTTGCCTGAGGACGGCGTTTCGTGTTCAGGCGGTTTCTCAGTGATAATAAGCGAAAACTATCGCAATAACGACAATTTTTAAACCTTACTGTTTGTTTTTATGGCTGTCATGAAATTCGGCGGCACCTCTGTAGGTAACGCCAGAGCGATGCAGCAGGCAATAGATCTCGTTGCCCGTGAGAAACTTAACGGGGCTCCTCTCGTCGTGCTCAGCGCATGCAGCGGCATTACCAACAAGCTTGTTCGTCTCGCGGAGGCATCGGGTCGGAGCGCACTGGATGAAGCGCTTCTGCTTGCCGGAGAAGTTCGTCGGCATCATCTCGATCTGACCGCCGAGCTGATTCAGTCTCCTGAGCTGCAGGCGGAGCTTGCGGTCAAAGTCGAGGAGTATGTGGCCGGGCTGGAAATGCTTGCCCGAGGCGTCGATATTGTCGGAGAGCTGACAGAACGCTCGAAAGACACGTTCTGTTCCTTCGGAGAGCTGCTTTCCACCACGATTTTTGCCGCTGCCATGAAAGAGCAGGGGCATGATGCCGAATGGCTCGATGTCCGCAGGGTGATGATCACCGATGATAATCACGGCTTTGCCCGTCCGCTTGGCGATATCTGCCGGGAGAATGCCGGAGCCATAATCAGGCCGCTGCTCGATGCAGGGACTATTGTCATTACCCAGGGCTATATAGGAGCTGCCCATAACGGACGAACGACTACACTTGGCAGGGGAGGATCGGATTATTCCGCGGCACTTCTCGGCGCCTGGCTTCTCGCAAACGCCATTCAGATATGGACCGATGTTGACGGCGTGATGACCTGTGATCCCAGGCTTGTTCCCGAAGCCCGCAGCATCAGGATCATGACCTTCAGCGAAGCGGCCGAACTTGCCTATCTCGGTGCGAAAGTGTTGCATCCCGATACCATCGCGCCTGCCGTCGAGAAGAATATTCCGGTCTGGGTACTCAACACCTGGCATCCCGATGCGAAAGGCACGCTCATAACAGACGACACGGAGAGGCTTTCCGGCATGAGTTACGGAGGTCTTGTCAAGTCGATTGCCGTCAAGAAAGGTCAGTGCATCATCAATATCCGTTCAAACCGCATGCTGGGACGATATGGATTTATGGCTGAATTGTTCGGAGCTTTTTCGCGGTACGGGGTTTCGATCGAAATGATTTCGTCCAGTGAGGTTTCGGTTTCCGTTACCGTGGACGATAAATGTTTCAGTGAAGAGCTTCTGCAGGACCTCAGGGTTCTCGGCCAGGTGGATATCGAGCATCGCGTAGCCACGGTCAGCGTTGTCGGTGATAACCTCAGGATGTCTAAAGGCGTTGCCGGAAGGATTTTCAGTTCGCTGAGGGATGTCAATCTCAGAATGATCTCGCAGGGCGCATCTGAAATCAATGTGGGTTTTGTGGTTGAAGAGAATGATGTCGAGAGGGCGGTCAACACGCTGCATCACGAGTTTTTTTCTGGAGAGGAGACCGCCGGAATTTTCGAAAAACCGGCAGGAACTTCTTGAAGGCGCTTTGCCGTTTAACGCATAAAAATAAGAGTACGTTATCATGGATTACAAGAAAGCCGGAGTCGATATCAGTGCGGGCGAAGAGTTTGTCCGAATGATCAAGCCTCAGGTTCGTCAGACCTTTACCCCGAATGTTATAACCGATATCGGTGCTTTCGGCGGTTTTTTTCAGCCTGATTTTTCAGGATACAACAAGCCGGTGCTTGTCAGCAGTATCGACGGCGTCGGTACCAAGCTGAAGATCGCTATCGAACTCGGTATCTACGATACCGTCGGCTCATGCCTCGTCAACCACTGCGTAAACGATATTGCTGTCTGTGGAGCAAAACCGCTTTTTTTCCTCGACTATTATGCCTGCGGCAAGCTGACTCCCGCAATTGCGGCCGGGGTCGTTACCGGTATGGTGAATGCCTGTCGCGAGAACGGATGTGCGCTTATCGGCGGCGAAACGGCTGAAATGCCCGGTGTATATGACGAAGCGGATTTTGATCTGGCCGGTTCCATTGTCGGGGTTGTCGATCACGAAAAAATTGTCAACGGCTCTTCGATCGAAGCCGAAGATCTGCTCATAGGTCTGCCTTCGACAGGTCTGCATACAAACGGGTACTCACTCGCCAGAAAAGTGCTCGAAGGCCGGATGCAGGATCGTTTCGAGGGTCTTGAGGGGACGGCAGGCGAAGAGCTGCTCAAGGTGCACCGCAGTTATCTTTCGGTTATCGGGCCGCTCTCCGGCTCTCCCGATGTCAGAGGTCTGTCGCATATCACCGGTGGCGGCCTTACCGGCAATACCATGCGCATCATTCCCAAAGGCCTTACGCTTTCCGTTGACTGGAACTCATGGCCTGAACCGGCGATTTTCGATATTATTCGCAAAGAAGGAGATGTTCCTGAAGAGGATATGCGCCGTACCTTCAATCTTGGTATCGGCCTGGTTATGGTGATCCGTCAGGAAGGCGCTGCGCGTATGATGGAGTATTTGAAATCCATTGGAGAAATTGCTTACATTATAGGTTCGGTTACCACAACCTGATTTTTAATAGGGTTTCCCGTACTAACGCAATCATCTACCTTTATGTTGACGTTACTTGCCATTTTAGCAGTAAGCTATCTTATCGGGTCAATTCCCACCGGCATCATGGCGGGAAAACTGCTCAAGGGTATCGATATCCGCAAATTCGGCAGCGGTAATGCCGGAGGCACCAACGCCTTCAGGGTGCTCGGATGGAAAACAGGTCTAACGGTAACTCTTATCGATATAATCAAAGGGGTTGTTGCTGCAGTCTCGGTCGTCGCTTTTTTCCGTCACCACCCGATAGACGTTTTTCCCGATATTAATGAGGTGGCACTGCGTCTGCTGGCAGGCATGAGCGCCGTGGTCGGCCATGTTTTTACGGTTTTTGCCGGATTCAAGGGAGGCAAGGGAGTCAGTACCGCGGCAGGAATGCTTATCGGCATCGCTCCGGTCAGTATGCTCATGGTCATCGGTATCTTTCTTCTGACAATCTATCTGTCGCGATATGTTTCGGTTGCCTCGATGCTTGCCGCGGTGGCTTTTCCGCTGATCATAGCTATCCGCAAATATATTTTTGAACTCGGCAGCGGTCTCGATTACTATATCAAGCTGTTCGGAGAGCCGCTCTCTTTTCATGACAGTCTCGATTATCATCTGATGATTTTCGGGCTGATCGTCGCCCTCGGCATTCTTTACACCCATCGGGCCAACATAAGACGGCTGCTTTCAGGCACCGAGAACCGGGTAACTTTCGGAAAACATTCGTGAGCAACCGCTCCGCCCCTATGCACATTGCCGTTCTTGGTGCCGGAAGCTGGGGAACAACTCTTGCCGTACTTCTTGCCAGAAAAGGATATGCGGTGAATCTCTGGGCTCATCGTCCGGAATTTGCCGATCAGCTTGCCGCTGAACGGGAGAATCGCCGTTATCTGAACGGGGTGCATTTTCCCGATACCCTCCGGGTTTTCACTTCGCTTCATGAAGCGGTTTCTCCAGCCGATATGGTAGTAACCGCGGTACCATCCCAGGCTTTGCGAGAAACCGTCGAACAGATCCGTGACCTTTCCATGCAGGGGCGTGTTATTGTCAATGTCGCCAAAGGGATTGAAATGAATACCGGCAAGCGCATGTCGGAAGTGCTTCTTGAAACCCTTCCGGGAGTTCAGATTTCCGGCGTGGCGGCGCTCTATGGCCCGAGCCATGCCGAAGAGGTCTCAAAAGAGCAGCCTACCACGGTTGTTGCCTCTTCTCCCTCGGTTGAAACCGCAAATCGGGTTCAGGAGGTTTTTCATACCAGCATGTTTCGGGTCTATACCAATACCGATATCATCGGTGTCGAGATTGCCGGTTCCGTGAAAAACATCATTGCCATAGCGGCAGGTATTTCCGACGGCATCGGTTATGGCGACAATGCGAAGGCGGCCATCATCACCAGAGGACTTGCCGAGATGTCGCGCCTTGCCGTCAGTCTCGGAGGGGATCCGGTAACGGTATCAGGTCTTGCCGGCATAGGCGATCTGGTCGTTACCTGTTTGAGCCGGCACAGCAGGAACCGTTATGTCGGTGAAGAGATAGGCAGGGGACGTTCGCTCGACGATGTGGTAACCCATATGAACATGGTTGCAGAAGGGGTATTCACGTCGAAAGCCGTTTATGATCTCAGCAGGGCGAAGGGTGTGGAAATGCCCATAACCCAAGCGGTCTATGAGATGCTCTTTGAAGGCAAGCCCGTTCAACAGGCCATTCTCGATCTCATGACCCGCGAACCCAAGAAGGAAGTGTACTGAGCCGCTCAATCCGTTATTCGTGTTTTTTCGGGTATTCGTACCACGCCAGCTTTCCTGAGCGCTCGCCGGCATTTTTCCACGAGCAGTTGCCCATATCGATCCGGACTACCCCGCAGGTGACCATGTTGTCGAGATGTTCGCCGGTCATGAAGTTCGAAAAATCGGTCATGACCGGATTATGACCGAAGAGCGCGGCGGAAGTGCAGTCATCGGGAAGAGCTCTGACAATCTGCAGCAGGGCACTGCTGCCCCCTGTGTAGATTTCCATATTCTGCATAATCTTTTCCTCCGGGTATCCGAGAATTCCTGCAAAGATTCCGGCCGTTGTTATCGCCCGGTTTGCCGGACTTGATACTATTATGTCAGGGGTTACATTTTTTTCTTTCAGCAACTCCGCCATAAGCGGAGCCGATTTCAGACCTCGCTCATTGAGAGGCCGGTCGAAATCGCTCTGCAGCGCGTTCTCCCAGCTCGATTTTGCATGGCGGACCAGATAGAGTGTTTTCATTATTTGCAGTGGTAGAGGTAGCGTTCCTTGAGAGCCATGATTCTCCGGTAGGAGCGGTCAATACGGGTTCGGCTAACTGTACCGTTTTGTACAAGCTCATGGAGGGTTGCTGTGGCTTTTTCAGCAATTGCGGGATCGAATGTGGTGTTGTTGCCGAAGATCAGGATATCGACTCCTGCATCGAGAGCAAGTCTGATGGCATCTTTAAGTCCGTACTGGTCGGCAATGGCTTTCATCTGCATATCGTCGCTCAGGATAACTCCGTCGAAGCGGAGTCTGCTGCGCAGACGGTCTTTCAGCACCTTCTGCGAAAGTGTGGCCGGATAGCGGTTGTCAAGCTGCCGGTTGAACACATGAGCCGTCATGACGGCATCGTCGTAGCCTTCCGCGATCAACGAACGGTAAGGTTCTATCTCCTTTTCCGTCCAGCTTGCGGTAACGTCGGTGAAGCCTTTGTGGGAGTCCGTCGTTGAACTCCCGTGACCCGGAAAGTGTTTAAAGACCGGGATGATTCCCTCTTCACGAAAAACTCTCGCCGTCAGTCCGGCGTGACGCGTGACGGCCGCAGGATCAGCGGAAAAGCTGCGTCCAGGTTTGCCGATGACCGGATTGTCAGGATTGGTGTTCAGGTCGAGTACCGGCGCAAGGTTCATGTTCACGTGCATTTTTTTCAGCGTTACGGCGGTCTGTAACGCTGCTGCGGTTGTGCTGTCCGGGTTATCGAGCATGCCGAGGTGTGCAGCTGAAACCGAGGGGGGAAATCCTTTTGAGGTTTTCAGACGGTTCACCTTTCCGCCTTCCTGGTCAAGCGCGATGAACAGCGGGATTTCCGCAAGATCCATCAGTTCAAGCGTGAGTTTCGACAACTGCTCCGGGCCGGCGATGTTCCGTACCGGTGATTTCAATGGCACATCATAATCGAAAAGCACCACGCCGCCGATATGGCGCTTGCGGATATCGGCGGTTATTCCGGGCGCTTTCGCTGTCAGCCCCCGGAACCCGATCATGAGCATCTGGCCGATTTTTATGGAAAGACTGTCAACTGGAGCAGCTGCCTGTGCCGGAAGCGGAGAGAGCTGCATGAAGATGAAGAGAGCTGCAAAAAGTGTTTTTTGTATCATGCCGCTCCAGTGAACTTTACAACGGTCAGTTCTCCATCCGACAGGTCGATCCTTACCTGGTCGTTTTCCTGAACTGAACCGGAAAGAATCAGTTCAGATATTCTGTTGGTGATTTTTCTCTGCATTACCCTTTTCAGCGGCCTGGCTCCGAATGCAGGGTCAAAGCCCGCATTGGCAAGCCAGTCAAGCGCCGCCGGAGTGATTTCCAATGCGATATGCTGTCGCATGGCGGTCGCCCTGATACGGCTGAACTGAACTTCCACGATCTGGCGGAGATCCTCTCTCGATAGCGGAGTAAAGAGAATGATTTCATCTATTCTGTTCAGGAATTCAGGTCGTACCCGCTGTTTGAGCATCAGGAAAAGTTTTTCCTGCAGGCCTGAAAGAACGGAGTCCCGGTTCATGCCATCCATCTTTTCCATCTCCGACTGGATAAGCTGGGCTCCGATGTTGCTTGTCATGATGATGATGGTGTTCTTGAAGTTCACCGTATGTCCCTTGCTGTCGGTCAGCCGCCCGTCGTCAAGAATCTGCAGCAGGATGTTGAAAACGTCCGGATGGGCTTTCTCGATCTCGTCGAGCAGTACGACCGAGAAGGGCTTCCGCCTGACGGCCTCAGTAAGCTGTCCACCCTCTTCGTATCCTACGTATCCCGGAGGCGCGCCGACCAGACGGCTTACATTGTGCGATTCCATATATTCGCTCATGTCGATGCGGATCAGCGCATCCTCGTCGTCAAAAAGGTAATCCGCCAGTGTGCGGGCAAGTTCGGTTTTGCCTACTCCTGTCGGTCCGAGAAAGATGAACGATCCGATCGGGCGTTTTTCGTCACCCATGCCGGCCCTCGAACGTTTGACGGCTTCGCTGACCGCGCTGACCGCTTCGTCCTGACCGATAACCCGTTTATGCAGTTCATCCTCGATACCGAGCAGCTTCAGCCGTTCGGACTGCAACATTTTGCTGACCGGGATGCCAGTCCAGCGGGAGACAATGTCGGCGATGTCTTCGGCATCGATTTCCTCTTTCATGATAAGGTCTCCCGATGCCTTTTTCTCCTCTATTTTCTGTCGGTTCTCGTCGATCTGTTTTTCGATGCGTGCGATGCTGCCATATCGGATTTCAGCTACCTTTCCGTAGTTCCCCTGGCGCTCGAATTCCTCGGACTGAACCCGAAGCTGCTCGAGTTCAGATTTCAGATCTCTGGATGCCTTGATCAGTTCTTTTTCACTATCCCACTGAGCCTTGATTGTTGTCTGTTCCTCTACGAGATTGGCCAGTTGTTTTTCGATTTCCTGTAACCTTTGTCTGGTGTCTATTGTGCTCATAGGTTAACTTGTGTTGGATTACGGGATGTTTATTGTGATAATAACGGTACCTGTAATAATAAATAATGTTGTAAATTTAATGTCATAGCAAAAAACAGTAAGCAGGTCTATTACCTCAAAAGGTAACTCATAAAAAAATAACCGGTAACAGCGTGCAAAAGTTCTCCATCGGCGATATTGAAATACCATTTGACGGATCTCTTTTTTTTATAGCCGGGCCCTGTATCATCGAAAGCCGGGCGATGGCGATTGCTGTTGCCGAAGAGCTGCAGCGTATCGGAAAAGAGGAGGGGGTAACCTTTATTTTCAAGGGTTCGTACCGAAAGGCAAACCGATCCTCGGCCTCGTCGTTTACCGGCATCGGCGACAGGGAAGCTCTCGAGATTCTTGCTTTCATTCGCGAGCGGTTCGGAATGCCTGTATTGACCGATGTGCATGAAACCACAGAAGTTGAAGTCGCAGCGCCCTATGTGGATGTACTGCAGATCCCGGCGTTTCTTTCAAGACAGACGGAACTGCTTGTTGCTGCAGGACGGAGCGGTCGTGTTGTCAATATCAAGAAGGGTCAGTTCATGGCGCCGGAAGATATGGCGCTTGCAGCCGCCAAGGTTTCCGCTACCGGCAATTCACGGATTATGCTTACGGAGCGGGGATCAAGTTTCGGATATCACAATCTTGTGGTTGATTTCAGGGGCATTCCACAAATGGCGGAAACCGGCTATCCGGTAATTTATGATGCGACCCACAGCCTGCAGCTTCCCGGCGCCGGAAACGGCGTTTCAGGCGGGGAGCGTCAGTATCTGCTTCCTCTTGCGCGTGCCGCTGTCGCTGCCGGAGTGAACGGTTTGTTTTTCGAGGTGCACCCCGATCCTGCGTCGGCGCTCTCCGATGCCGCAACCCAGATTGCTCTCCGCGATTTTGCCGGAGTTATCAAAGAGCTGCGTCAGCTTTCCGTCTGCATGCAGTCTATTCATTCACATTAAACAGGGAAAAGCGACTTGTCAGGTTTTCAGTACTTCGGGATGGAACCCTCTCTTGCGGATCCGTCCTCAAAAATTCAGCAGGCCCTTCAGGGTGTCAGGGCTCTTGTGTTTCCGGTTGACGGCGTGCTCAACGGTCCCCGCATGACCTTCGACTGTAACGGCGGCGAGATTATCTCAATCTCAAATCGGGATGCATCGGCATTGAAAGAGGCGCTCCGTCAGGGACTCCATATAGCGGTTATATCCGATCGTGAAGCCGGGTGTTTTCGACCTGTGCTTGAGTCGCTTGGTATTACGGCGCTCTATCTGGGCGGCTCCTCTTTGCTTGAGGCCTATGAAGCATTTCGTCAGGAGTATTCGCTTGACGATGATGTTTGTGCCTATATCGGAGACGATATAGCAGATGTGCCGGTTCTCGAGAAAGCGGGATTTCCCGTTACCCCGATTGACGGAGCGGACTATCTGAGGAACCGTGTCGGTTACATCTCGGCCTATGAAGGAGGAAAAGGGTGTATCAGGGAGATCGTCGAGATGGTGCTCCAGCAGCAGGGGAAATGGTTTTTTACCGAAAACCGGGAGCCGTAGCCGGAGTTTTTGCAGCTTTCCCCGGTTTTCACCTCCTGCGGAGGCATTCGGCAGAACCCGCTTTCGGAACCGCGATCCCATTCAGCAGGATGGCGGTTTCCTCGAGGGTGAGAATCCCTACGATGTTCGTGCCGTGGTTCGGCTCGATATGGACATCCCCGAGATACTCTTCTCCGGTCAGCATCGCCTGTTCAAGCGCTTCTATCTTTCCGAAGAGGCTGTAAGCCGCGGACTGCGGCGTGGAGCAGGAGACCGGAGGGTTGTCGCGACCGTGTACGAAGTAGCCGACCGGCAGCATGGTGCTTTCAGGATAGCCATGCCAGTGGGTCATCGACGCACCATTTCGTTCAAGCTTTTCCGTAAACAGTGAGCCAGGCCTCAGGGTTTTCAGAATGCCGGCAATAATGGCGTTTCCAAGCGCATGCGCAAGGATGGTTAGGGTATCGAATGAGGGTCTGATTATCGTGCCTTCGGGCAGTCCTGCCGGGGTTTTCAGATATGCGATGCCCTGTTCAAACCCTATTTCAACCAGATCGGTTTCACTGTCCAGACGGTGTTTTTTGCATCCCGACCGAGTGGTCAGTATCCGTACATCCGGAACCGGCACGAGCATATTTTTTCCGCCGATTTTCACCGGTATCGTCCGTTCTTCAACTTCCGTATATCCATTATCGCAGGGAACTGCCGGTTTCACAGCAACCGGAAGCTGCCTGGCGAAAAATCCGTAACTCATGCCGCTGCGCTGGTCGAGATAGCGGGCTACGATTTTCCGATAGAAATCATTGCGGTATTCGAGTCCGTCCGTCGAAGTGTGGGTCAACAGATAGCTGCTTGATGCCCATATCCGGCTGCAACCAAGAAAATCTTCGGCGGCAATTCTGAACTCAGAGTTGCCGACCTGAAGTGCGGCGTGCCGAAAATCGAGGTCTTCCGGTCTCGGAGGGACTACCTGGGCGGTAAGTTTAGGCACCAGCGTGCTCCGGACGTCTTCAGTTGCCGGTAACGGAGTGTTGAAGGTGACGACGCCGCCATTCATAGTGCAGATCGTCCAGGAGTGTTCCGTGACGTACACAAGGATGTGCACCATATCTCTTGCCAGTCTTCCGACGATTGCGTCGAGGCGCTCCTGAGGGAGCGCTTCCGGGGTGAGCGGAGGGGGTTCATCGTAGATGCCGACGATGATGTTGTTGTAAAGCGTAGAAACCCGGTTGATGGCAAGTTCCTTATCGGTAAACATGCCGGGAGCGAGTATTACCGTTCCCGGACTGAATCTTCCATTGCAGAGCGTGCTCTCGCTGAAAGGCTCAGCGGTAATGCCGAGAGAGCGCATGGCTTCCGCGAGTGTCGAGCAGAAACGCTCCAGGCGCCCTGTTAATGAGATTGCAGGGTAGAGCACGCAACGGAGATTTGCACACATAGCCTCGATACTTAGCGGAGTCTCCAGGGCAATGCCGAGAAGATGATGAAGCGATGCGGGGCTGATGCTGTTACTCATGAATTTCTCGAAATCCGCTGAATTCCGGTTTCTGAGGCTCATTCCGGCTGGCTCGATGCATGTTCGCGACCCCAGAGCAGTTTTGTGCGCAGGATCTCACAGTAATCCCGGTCTTCATTGGCAACAAGATTGATGAGATCGTTCGATTTTTTTACCGTTACCGTTTCCTGGGGCTGCAGCATTCTCGTGATGCGTCCGTCACAGTTCAGAGGAAACTCTCCTGCCTGGGCATCGACCGATACTTCGATGATCTTGTCGTCGCTGATGACGATCGGTCTGACCGTCAGCATGTGCGGGCAGATCGGGGTGATGACGAAGACGGATGATTTCGGTGCGATAATCGGCCCTCCTGCCGACATGGAGTAGGCGGTTGAGCCGGTTGATGTTGCGATGATTATTCCATCGGCCCGGTAAGAACCGAGCAGTTCGCCGTCGAGCCGGATGACAAAGGTAGGTATTCTCGGATAGGTGCCTTTTTCAATCACTACGTCGTTCAGCGCACACATCCGCTGTTCGCTGCCATTGCGTATGGTTATGGCCTCAAGCTGTGTCCGGTTGTGAATCGAGTAGCTGCCGTCCAGCACCTTTTCGACGGCTGCTATCATTTCATCCTTATTGAACTCGGTCAGAAAGCCGAGATGGCCTACATTGATGCCGATCACCGGTTTCGTTTCGGAGTAGTGCGAGGCTAACAGCAAGGTTCCGTCACCGCCAAGCGATATGAAGATGTCGCAGATTCTGTTGAGATCATCGATTTTTGCCGAGGGGCCGATGCCGAGTTTTTCGGCCGAAAGCGATTCAAGTACGTAGCTTACCCGTTTACTGTCGAGCCATCCGGTCAGTTCTTTTGCCAGAAGCACGGCTTCCTTTCGTTCCGTGTTGGCAACAATGGCGAATTTCATGTGTTGTGGAGCTTCTTAAGGGTTTGGTACAACCGGTTTGCCTTGCTGAACCGCGATGCAAGGTTTTCGACGTTCTCATTTTTCACGTCTGAGGCAAGAGTCAGAAGCTCACCGGCAAACTGCTCAAGTTCGAGGGCAATATTGCCGCTGTTGGTCAGCACTATATCGTGCCAGATCGACCAGGAACTCCCCGAAAGCCTGGCGAGGGTTGCGAATCCCGGGCCCGATGCGGTAATGTTCTCTTCACAGTAGTTTATCAGCAGCGTGGAAAGCATCTGGGGAAGGTGGCTGATATTGGCTACAATCCGATCATGGTTTTCCGGATCCATAAGCATGGTGCGACATCCCGCAGATTCAAGCAGTTCCACGAGTTCTTTTCCTTTAGGCTCTTCCAGGTGGCTGGCGTTATCACAGAGAATAACTGTTTTCTCTCTGAGCAGTTCTTCATGAGCTGCACGAAATCCCTGCTGCTCCCTGCCGGCCATCGGGTGCATCCCGATAAACGGAATACCGAGTTCCCTGGCTTTTTCGGCGATGAGCGCTTTCGTGCTCGATACATCGGTTACCAGAACCGAAGAACCGGCGTACTCCCGGATTTCAGCAAGCAGGGCGATATTTGCCTCAACCGGCGCCGAGAGCACAATCAGGTCGGCGTCATAGAGCGTTTTTTTATCGGTTGTGAAAAGGTCGAGACCGCAATCGAGGATATCCTTTTTATCTGTTTCGTTGAATGACGGATCGTATCCTTTCATAAAGAGAGGTTTCCCCGCAACAGGTTGCGACAACCTGAAGGCGCGGAGGAGAGATGTCCCGATCAGCCCCAGGCCGATAAACGATATGGTTTTGATAGCCGGATGTTCGCTCATGCCGCTACTTCTGCTGGTTGGCCCTGCTTCCCGGAGCCTCGACAGGGATACCGGCCTTGCAGAGAGGGCACTCTTCAGGCGTGTAGCTGACTACCTCCATTGCAAGTACCGAAAACTGGTTATCGGAAAGCCGCACCTTTCCGTTGCTGCGGTCGACCACCGACCCGACCCCAACCAGTATGGCTCCTGCCGCATCGAGCAGTTCGATCACTTCGGCGACGGAGCCGCCGGTGGTAATGACATCCTCGACTACAATCACCCGCTCGCCTTTTTCCAGGCTGAATCCTCTGCGGATGGTCATTATTCCTTCCTTGCGTTCGGCAAAGATGGTTTTCACGCCAAGTTGCCGGCCAACCTCCGTTCCCACCACGATACCACCGATAGCCGGAGAAATCACCGTTCCGACACCGGACTCCCTGAAGTGGTCGGCTATCCGGCTGCAAACCGCCGAAAGGTGTTCGGGGTACTGCAGTACTTTAGCACACTGAAAATAGGCGTTGCTGTGTCGTCCGGAGGTTAGCCTGAAATGGCCTTCAAGCAGGGCTCCGGTTGATTTGAACATATCAAGCATTGACGGATTGCTCATGAATCGATAGCTGGGTATGGGTCGTTGATTGAAACGGTACGTAAACCGTTAAAATACAGAAGCTGCAGCAAAAAAGGGAAAAGAAAAACCTGTCGGGCTTGCGGCTTGCGTTATCGGTGCGCTTCAAGATACTCTCTGAGAATAACACATGCCGCGGCACAGTCAAGCCGCCCCTTTCGGTTCCGTTCTTTTCTGCTGATCCCCGATGCCGCCAGAATCTGCATGGCGTCACGGGAAGAGCGATGCTCATCGACCCGTTCGACAGGCAGCCCGGGGAATAAGAGAGCGAGTTCTTCAATGAACCGGTCGATCACTCCGGTCATCCGGTTCTGCGTGCCGTCGTCGTTGAGCGGGTAGCCGACGATAATTTTATCGATCTCCTCATTGCGTTCCATCAGCTCCAGTTTTTCGAACAGTTCACCCCTGTCAAACGTGCCTGTCGGTTGGGCAAACAACCGGAGGGGATCGCTCACGGCAAATCCTATACGTTTTGTCCCGAAATCGATCGCTACGATTCTTTTTTTTCTGCTCAGGCTCATACCTTGAAAAATATCTCCTTTTGATTATTATTTTACCTTTGGATGCAATGTATAAAATATAGAACAATGCATTTTCAGGGGGGGTTGTCGAACCATGTCAGGGCTGCCGTGATCACTGCGTGATAAAATATAGCATATGCTCAATATTCTTTTATAACTGCTTGGCTATATGGTATTTTGGTATTAATTTTAGGACCTACTCTTTTTAGAGCATTCAAAAACAAGTATAACTGGAGAATGAGGCAATGGCAAAGGTAGTTATTATAGGCGCCGGCTTTGCAGGGCATACTGCCGCGATGTATCTGGGCGATGCGATAGGCAAGGATCATGAAATTACGGTCGTTCATAAATTCGATTATTTCGGTTTTGTGCCTTCATGGGTCTGGTTGGGTATCGATGCGGTCAAGCCCGAACACACCGTTTTCAAGTTAAAGCCGATCTATGACAAATTCAATGTCAATTTTGTTCAGGGTACCGTGACATCGGTTCATCCCGACGAAAATTACATTATTCTCGACCAGGCAGGCAATGCCGGTCCGGCAAGTCTTGAATACGACTATCTGATCATCGCAACCGGTGCGCACATGAACTATGATGCCACCCCGGGTCTCGGACCGAAAAAGTTCACCCAGTCGATCTGCCATTTCGATACCGCCATTCAGGCTCGCGACGCCTATCTGCAGTCGGTGGAGCGTATGAAGCGGGGCGAAAAGCAGAAGCTGGTCATCGGCACCGGACATCCGCTTGCAGCCTGTCAGGGAGCGGCATTCGAGTATATCACCAACATTCATCACGACCTTACCCAGAGGGGGATACGGGAGAAAGCCGAACTGGTTTATCTTACCAATGAGCCGGAAATCGGCGATTTCGGAGTTGGCGGCATCAATGTCGTGACAAAGGGCGGTCGGATTGCCAGAGGCGGCGATCTCATCGAGGATGCCATGGACGAATTCGGTATCGGCAAAGCCGTTCGCAAGGGCGTTAAAGAGGTCGATGCAAAAAAAGTCTATTGGGAGGACTTCGAAGGCAACTACGGTGAGACCGATTACGATTTCGCCATGCTCATTCCCCAGTCTCGCGGCGTTAACTTCAAATTTTTCGACAAGGAAGGAAAAGATATTTCATCAACGGTATGCAACCCCGGAGGCTTTGTCTTCGCTGATGGCATCTATGGCCTGAAATACGACGACCTGGTTAAAAATTCCAAGGCCTGGCCTGCCCAGTATTACAATCCTACCTACAAGAACATCTTCTCTGCGGGTATCGCGTTTGCGCCTCCAGGGCCGATTTCCGTTCCGCATACGACAAAGAACGGGACAGTCATTACTCCGGGAGCGC
Organism: Pelodictyon luteolum; assembly: GCA_020721225.1. Lineage (GTDB taxonomy): Bacteria > Bacteroidota > Chlorobiia > Chlorobiales > Chlorobiaceae > Chlorobium > Chlorobium luteolum_C. The sequence goes on from DYNE01000007.1 coordinate 68,356, forward strand.
CGAGAACCGGCATGATTTCCGGCGTGATCGGCAGGGTTGTGGCTTTCAACGTGATCGACATGATCAAGACCGGACGGATGACACACCGCGAGCGCATGTCCGAGATGCTGGCCGTTTGTATCGCTTCGAACGGCAAGTCGCTCTGGAACGGTTCGGCTATCGTGATGATCATCTATCCTATCGTACCCGACCATACGCGTTACGACAACAAGGAGGGACGTGACATGTTCGTTACCAAGGTGGAACGCGGTATTTCCGGCGCATGGCTCAAGCAGATGGTTGAAACCACTTTTATGCACAAGTTCCAGGGCCGTATCGGCTGGCAGTTCATTCCGGAGTAACCGGGCAAGACTTCATCAATGACAAAATACGATAACCCATGAGGCCTACATCGTTCGATAAATTTCTGATGCGCTGCAGGATATACCAGTTCTGGCGCTTTGTTGTATTGAACCTCAAGATTCTTAAAGCGGTTCATCACGATAAAACGGCATGAGCGGAAGATGTTCCCGCTCAGATAATTCGGTTTTATTCTCAGAAACGCATATCCTTTTCGGGTATGCGTTTTTTTGTTTACAGGGGAACCGAAGGATAACTACTATTGTTCACAATCGAACAGGTGTAACCCGAATGTAAAAAGGTATGCCGTTTTCCAGTTAACAATAACCCTGAATTGTTCTGCCATGAAAACCACTTTGCGTATTCTGCCCGCTCTTTTTTTGCTTTTCCTTTCCCTTGCATGGAGTGCTCCTGCCGAGGCAAAATGGGGTAATGACAATGACAACGGCAGAAATTCTCTCGTCTGGCAAGGTCGTGTGGACGACAAAATCGATCTCTACATCTAGGGCCGATCAGTAAGGCCGGTAGTGCTCTCTGGACGCCGTGCGCAGAATGTCCGTTACGATTTTGACGGAAGGTTGCCAAGGCGTAACGTTATTGTTCGTATTGCTTCGAAGAGTGGCAGGGGTCAGGTCTATGTCCGCCAGCTGCCGAGAAGCTCCAATAACTACACGGCGATTGTACGGGTTTACGATCCGAAAGGCGGCGCTGACAGATACCGTCTTCGCATGCAATGGTAACCTTCACCTGCTGACAGGTGTACCTGACGGAATACATAAACAGAAACGGCTGCCTTATCATTACGTACAAGGCAGCCGTTTCTGTTTATCATGAACGATCTGTGTCGCTCTACATGAAGGTGTGGTAGGTTTGACCGGCAAAAACGATCAGAAACCGGAGGATCAATCCGCCAAACAGCACCATGACGGGCGCGACGTTCGGGAACCTGATGTGGACGCCGGCTGCTTCAAGAAACTCGAGGAGCAGCGGAACGACCAGGCCCGAGGCGATAAAAATTCCCCAGAACCAGAACATGTAGGACATGCCTGCCAGGTTGATGTCGCCGGTGATCAGGTGCATCATGGCTCCGTGCGTATTTGCCGATCCGGTGAGACCGCCGAGCACAAAGAGGCCTACCGTCATCAGTTCAATCCAGATGGCGTTTGCGTCGATCATGCTGTAAACCGGCTTCTCATCTTCAGGCGCGAGCAGCAGCATCAGCGCAGCAGCGCTCGATATACCCGACACGAGAAAGAGCATGCCGAGAATGGAACTTGACCAGAGCGGACGGGCTGAGAAGAAGGAGAGCAGGATGCCGGTGTAGATACCGATGCCAACGCCGATATGCGCATTGACCAGCGCAACGATGGTCATGTGGTTTTCCGTCCAGTCTATCACCTTGTTGATCGGTTCGATATTGAAGCCGCGAAGCTGTCGTTTGTTGACGAGCATAGCCTGAAGGATAGCGAGCGGGAAGAAGGCGATCAGAATCCAGCTGCCTGCCGACATGGGCGAGGTGGGCTGAATGGTGGTGTAGAATGCCCACACATAGAGCGGATGCGCCAGATCGAGGAAGAGAAAGAGCATGCCGATGCCGAGCAGTGTAGGTGAAAGTACTGAGCCGATGCGGACGGCAAGGCATGGGCATCCATCGCCCTGATCTCTCGGGCCGATGCCGAACTTTCTTTTCAGCACGATCATGATCGATGTGATTACGAGCAGGCCGCCTGCAAGACCGCCGAGAAAGAGGTAGAGGGGAATGTGCCACTCCCAGATGTGGAGATGCGGCACCACATTGGGGTTGATTTTCGTCGAGACGATTTCATTAACTGCAGTTGCCAACATTGTTACGCTCCGGGTTTATTGCTTGCGGAAATCCACTGCAGGCTCGGCTCCGTTCCTGCATGTTCTTTCTGGCGGTAAACGATTTTACCTTTCAACAGCTCTTTTGTCTTCTCATCCATGTTGTTGAAATCGACAAGGTTCAGGCTGCCGGTAGGGCAGATCGAAACACAGGCGGTTTCAAGGCCCTGTTCGATCCGGTGCTTGCAGAGCGAGCATTTATCAACATACCCTTCGGGATGCACGTACCGGGCATCGTAAGGGCAGGCCGCCATGCAGGCCTTGCAGCCGGTGCAGAGCGACCGGTTGATCTGTACAGTTCCGTCCTCTGCGTAGTGCGAGGCCCTTGTCGGGCAGTAGGTGACGCAGGGCGCGTTTTCGCAGTGCTGGCAGCGCTCCGATCGGTTCTCCATGGTCAGTTTCGGATACTCTCCTCCCGACTCCTGCACAACCCAGTCTCGGCAGTACCCTTCAGGGACATTGTTTTCCTGCTTGCAGGCATAGACACAGGCCGAACAGCCGACACAGACCCTGGTGTCGATAACCATTCCATAATTTTTCTTGTTGCTCACGCTTTATGCCTCCTTGATGAATGTCACAAAATTGTTCTGGAACCCGACGGCGCCCATTGCCGGGTCTATTTCGGTTCTCGATATAAGCTGGTTGTGCGATGCTCCCCGTTTGTGAGCCCAGGTGAGCTTGGCCGAGGTGTGGCCGAAACCATGAACCATGTAAACCGCATCGGTACGGATACGCTGGGTGACCTTCACCTTCACCGGGAACTCGGAAACCACGCCATCCTGGTTTTTCAGGTGCACATACTCGCCGTTTTCAAGACTGTGTTTTTCTGCTATGTGGTTGTTAACCCAGACCTCGTTCTCTTTCGCTGTGGCAAGGTCGCCAAGAAAGCGGTTGTTCGCTGTACGGCCGAACGTCAGCATGGGTTTGCGTCCGGTCAGCATCCGGTAGAAGCCGGTCGGCGGTTCGGGATGCGCGGTATATTTCGGTACGGCATCGAATCCTCCAGCCTTGAGACGGGCCGAAGCCAGTTCGACCTTCCCGCTCGGGGTTTTCAGGTTGAGCGGTTCACCAGGTTTGCGGTAGAGATCGGTTTCAGGCATCACCAGCACCCCTTTTTTCTTGATCTCCGCAAGCGAGCTGCCTACCAGCCTGAGCTTTTTGTCGAGCCCTTTTTCTACGCTTGGCGGAAAGGCTCCGTGAATGCCCCATTTCTCGGTAATCATTTTCGCGATCTGGTTGCCCGGCTTCGAATCGTACATAGGCGGCACGGCGGGTTGACGAAGCGCGACAAACGGAGTGCGGAAGGCACGGCCGTTGTCGAGATCATCATACCTTTCCAGATAGGTGCACTCAGGCAGCACCACGTCGGCATAGCCGGTAACCTCGGAAGGCAGTACGTCCACGGCAACCACGAACTCAGCTTTCTTCATGGCTTCGATGGCCTTGTCCCGGCCGAGGGTCATGGTTTCCGGCAGGTTTACACCGTAAATCAAAAGTCCTTTGACCTCTCCCGAAATGGCCTGCTGAACGATTTCATGAGAGGCGATGGTGTTTGATGGCTCATCATCCGGGAAGAAAGGATATTTGCTGTGCACCTCTTTTTCATAGGCAGGATGCTCATGGGTCGGAGGCGGCTGCACGAGCGGAAACTTCTGGAAGGCAACAACACCGCCCGGCATCTTGAAATTTCCTACAAGTGCATTGAGAATATGGATGGCCCGGATACGCTGCAGTGCGTCGCCGTACCAGTTGGTGCGCCGACCGCTGTGTACGAAGGCCGCCGGGGCATGGAACGCGTATTCGCGGGCAACCGTTCTGATCGCATCTGCAGGAATATCTGTAATAGCAGAAACCTTCTCAGGCGTCATATCCTTTACCGAATCCCAGAGTTCGCCGAAGCCGACGGTGTGCGCCTCTACAAAAGCTTTGTCGTAGAGGTTCTCGCTGATGAGTACATGCATGAGTCCCTGCATCATGGCGATATCTGTTGCCGGCTTGATGGGCAGCCAGTGCTGGGCTTTTCCGGCAAGAGTGGAGAATCGCGGATCGAATACCACGATTTTCGCTCCGTTGCGAATGCCTTCGGAGATCTCCTGAACCGCGGTATTGTGCATGTTCTCTCCGAAATGGGTGCCGAAGAAGACCATGTACTTGCTGTTCTTCATATCGAATCCTTCGGGAGTATCGCTTGGGTAGCCATAGGTCAGTACCGTTGCCTGACGGGCGGGGCCGCAGCAGAGGTCGTAGGATGGTTTGGCATATTTATTCACGCCGATCTGCGAGAACATGTTCTTGAAGAATGAAACTCCGTAACCGTGGTGAAGCATGGCAAGCGCTCCGGGGCCATACTGTTCTTTGATGCCGTAGAGCTTTTCTGCGACAAGCGTGATAGCTTCATCCCAGCTCGCTTTTCTGTAAAACTGCTTTCCTCCTTTTGTTTCCCGGATAAGAGGATAGGCAAGGCGGTCGGGATCGTAGAGCAGTCCCGTGCCTCCGGTGCCCCTCGGGCAGAGTTTTCCCTGGCTGAGAGGATGGTGGTCGGATCCGGTGATCTTGTAAACCTTGCCGTCGCGGACATGCGCAGCGATACCGCACCGCCAGAAGCAGTGTTCGCAGAATGAATAGACCACCTTGCTTCCTTCATCCCCAACGGATGAGCCAGCTCCGGAAAACGCCTGTGCAGCACCGGCTGACAAGGCGGTAGATCCTGCAAGGAAAATCGAAGATATCTTTATGAAGTCCCGGCGGCTGAAGTTCTGGCCATGGCTCATATGTATGGGCTCCTTACTGAGTGTTAATGAAATAATGGAACGGCAGTTTCTATCCTTCTGGCTTTTCTTACTCTGCGCAGGTATCCGTCAGCACTTTCCTGTGCCATGCAGTGAAGTGCCGGCAAAAAAAGTATAAAAAAATCAGAGAGAGAAGCATCAGGCAAGACGGGAAAAACCCATGCTTATTGCAGCAACGAATGTGTTTTCCTGGCCGGAAAAAGGAATATTTCAGGTAAAGAATAATTCCTTTGCAGTGACGGCTTTTGGAAATAAAAATTATTGAATAAGAAGTAAATATAATTGATGAGGCAACATCATGCAAAATGAAAATTCTTTAAAGGTTTTTTTGTCTAAATTATTGTTTTATATAATATTAGGTTTTCTTGCAATCACTGATTAATGGTTATATAATTGTATAGATATATAGATTTTATATGTTTCCGATTGCGTTTACTTTGTCCCCTGCCTCTTATTTCCTTTAAGGAAAAGAAATAACAATTGTTATGTTTTTGATGCGAAATCCGCATTATCGGAACCCTGCAATTCATGAGGGAAAAAGCGAAGTCAGAGGAGCAGGGGGCTGAAAGACCGGTTTTTTTCTCGGCAGTCGAATTAGTACATTTGAGGAAATCCTTCAGCTCATAAATCATCAGAGGTTATGAAACCACTTTACTACTTTGTCGGCGCAGGGCTATCCATTCTGCTGTCGATCTATATCTTTATCTTTGGCACGGCACCCAACCACGAGCTGATCGCTATTTTTATCGGCCTCTGGGCGCCGACCATCATCTGCCTCGGCGTTTTCAACACCCTGCTCGGCATTCTTGACGAGATGTGCTGTGCCCACAAGCGGATCGAGGAGCGGCAGACGTGCGGCCATGAGAGGTAACCGTTCAACCCCCGTCCGGTTCATTGTTCTCACGCCCGGTTTTCAGGGGGCAGCAGCATGAATCCCGCAGCATCGGTTTTGCTTGTGGGAGCGGGCGGCTTTCTAGGTTCTGCCGCTCGCTATCTGGTTGCACTTGTCATGCCCTTTGCCGGCAGCGGGTTTCCATTTGCAACCTTTGCGGTTAATATGCTCGGCAGTTTTCTGATTGGCCTTCTGAGCGAGCTTGCGGTTTCAACCACCATGGTCTCTCCCGAAACCCGGCTTTTTCTGGTAACCGGGTTCTGCGGCGGGTTCACCACCTTCTCCTCCTACATGTACGAGAACGGTGCCCTCATAAGGGACGGCCAGGTGTTCTATACAACCCTTTACCTTGCCGGCAGCATCGCCGGCGGATTTCTTGCCCTTTATTCAGGAATGCTCACCGCAAAACTCTGGTCATGATGAACTTCATCGAATCGGAACTGCTGCGGATCTTTGTCGGCGAGCAGGAAAAGCTGCACCACAGACCGCTCTACGAACTGCTTGTCAGCGAAGCGCTCGAACGAGGCATGGCCGGAGCTACCGTGTTTCGCGGCCTCCTCTCCTTCGGCCTGCGCCAAAAGGTGCACACCGCCAAGATATTGGAGCTTGCAGGCGACCTGCCGATGGTTGTCGAAATCGTTGATAGCACCGAAAAGATCGAAACATTTCTGCCGGTTGTGGAGATGCTGTTGCGAGAGTCCGGAGCGCAGGCGCTGGTAACGCGGGAGACGGTGCGTCAGTGGACGGCCTGAAGGAAAGATTGAACATTTTCCCTTTGAGATGATTTCTGAATCGGGGTGATTCCGGTTGAATGCCGATGTTTGCATGCATTACCTGATACAACGATACAACGCTCTCCATCTCCAGCCATAATCAGGTTAATCAAGTCATTCAGGAATTGATATGAGAACCGTCGGCCAGATAGAATCCTTACTGCCTGAACTGGAGTTCTGTACAGCTGATGAACTGGAAGATCAGGATCTCGATTTCAAACAGTGGGATTCACAGAGCCGTGACAAAGCCGTTCGGCTTATGGTTCACATGGCGGTGTGCATGGCCAATGGCGGGGGTGGTACGGTAGTGTTCGGTATTGCTGATCGCGTCAAAGGGCGTGAAAAGGCAATTTTCGGGGTACCGCCCGAGATCGATACCAACCTGCTGAGGAAAGCGATCTACGATCAGACTGATCCCAAAATCACCCCGGTTTTCGAAGAGATGCGTGTGCCTGAAGGAACCGGTCGCCTTATACTGATGCAGATTTATTCCGGAATGCCGCCTTATACCGATAATGCCGGTCGGGGCAGTATTCGCATCGGCAAAGACTGTCAGCCACTTACCGGAACTCTTCGTCGAAAAATAGGCGTCGAGACCGGTGAGACCGACTATACCGGTGAATCTGTTGCTGCTGCGAACAGTCAACTGCTCTCGTTTACGGCTATTGAAGCCTTGCGCAACCAGGCAAGAAAAGAGCGAGCGCCGGATGATCTCCTGCGTCTGACGGATATCGAGCTGCTTGCAGCGTTGGGTCTGGTAAGGCATAACCGATTCACAAGAGCGGCGCTGTTGCTGGCCGGCACCGAATCGGCTATTCGGGAACATTGTCCGGGTCATAACTGGACCTTCCTTCAGATGACCTCTGATACTGTATATGGTATTCGTGAAGACCGGGTGAGTGCGTTGCCGTTATCTGTACAGCGTATCCAGGAGCTGCTTGTACCCTTCAATCCCATTACAACGTATCAACAGGGGCTGTTTCACTTCGAATACCACACGTGGCCCGAAATCGCCGTGCGCGAAGCGTTGATGAATGCCTTTTGTCATGTCGATCTGCGTATCGCCGGGCCGGTGATGGTCAAGTTGTATCCCGACCGGCTTGAGGTTAGTAATAATGGGGGGTTCATAGCCGGCATCACTCCGGGCAACATTCTTCACCATCAACCGGCATCGAGAAATCCGCTGCTCGTTGAGGCTTTGACCCGCCTGCGTCTTGTCAATCGCAGTAACCTCGGAATAAACCGTATGTTTTCCTCAATGCTGATAGAGGGCAAGGAGCCGCCGCATATTCGTGAAATCGGAGAATCTGTCCTTGTGAGCTTTCCCAGGCGTGAATTGAATGCGGCCTTTCGGCTTTTTGTTGCCGAAGAAGCTGAAAAAGGACGAGACCCGGGTGTCGACGAACTGCTCTTATTGCAGCATCTGCTGCATCATCCGGAGGTGAACACCGGATCGGCTGCCGGGCTTTGCCAGCGAAGCGAATCGGAAATCCGAGAACGTTTATCCGCAATGGAGACATCAGGGTACATCGAGCATGGCGGTACTGGTCGTGGGGCTTACTGGTGCCTTCATCCGGAGCTGTACAAACGTTTGGCCAGCGACGGGCAAGGCGAAGTCCGCCGAAGGGTTGACTGGGAGGCAGCCAAGACTCGCATCCTGAGCATACTCATGGAACGGGCCCGCCGTGGGGAGCCCGGCCTCAGCAACAAGGAAATCCGGCAGATCACCCGATTTGATCGTAATCAGGTTTATCGGTTGATGACGGAACTCAGGCAAGAGAATCCATTTTTGCAATCACCAGGGAGAGGCAAATATGCACGCCATGAGTTTCGGCAATGATGCAATGTATGCTCGTGAGCATTAAATCGAGCATTAACGGTGTTTTTATGCTCACTTTTTGAGGCAAAGAATTGACCTGTATTGTCCCGTAAGGTGTTCTTTATTTGAACTTATTCCGAGGCAGATTTCGGCACAGCATTGTTACTGCAGGCTGATGAATCGCACAGTTATGGATCAGCCCGGCCGATAGCCCTTAAATTTATCAATGATTTGCGATTATGCAGTTCATTCCGAACGGGCCCGATATTCCGGAAACCCTTTTACAGGCACATAAAGAGGGGCGCGTTTTGTTCTTCTGCGGCGCCGGGATTTCATACAAAGTCGGGCTAAAAGATTTTCAATGGCTCGTCGATGAGATTTACCCGCGATGCGGAACAAAAAAGGAGCCAATTGAGAATGTGGCTTATTCACAAAAGCGTTATGACTTGAAGCAGGTGATGAGTTTCCTGCGGCCTTGTCTGAGCTGGCTCACTGGCTCATGCCAATAGAGAGTTCCGATTACCTCGTGATGCGATTAGCCCGAAGTTCCTTGGCGTAAAATCGTATAACCTATTGATTTTCGATAAA
>DYNE01000008.1 GCA_020721225.1 Pelodictyon luteolum
TCTTTTTTTCATTGATTTGTGGCGACCATGGTTACATTTTCTCCGGGAATTCAGGGATGATCTGTTTCCCTGTATGGTCGGCATGGACGGTTTTTTTAGCTTTTGCCGGATATGGCGCGTCTCCGGGTTCGGGAATTGATAATTTCTTCCCGGTGTTATGAGTTCACTATGTGAGTATCGGGAAACAGTAGATTGTTGAGGGCGATCATGCATGAAATGAGAGCCTTTTTTCCGCTGAATCGCAGAAGGATGGAAAGGCGCAGGCCGATTCCGTTTCAGGACGATCGGTTCTGCTGAAGTCGCAAAACGAAGTGCAGCAGCCTGTTTGGGATCCGTCGGGAACGGATGCGCCTTCGCTTGTTTTGCCGCCCGAACGGGTTCAGGACAGCCTTCCCGTTCGCTCTTCCGCAAAGGTCAGCCCGAATGCAGAGCGGCCTGAGACGGATGGAAAAGGGCGTTCTGCAAGGGTTTCGAGGAAAAAACAGGTTCGTGACAGCTTGAGGGTGGCTTCTGTGAAGCGGGCAGAGGTTCTGAAGCAAATGAAGAGAGCTGCTGAAAAGAAACTGCTTGACAGTCTTGAAACCGCGGCCCGGTCACTGCGTACACAGGACAGTCTCAGACGCGAGTCGGCAATGGTACGGTATCGCGACAGCGTGCGTCTTGTTTTGGCGCATGAGCGGACGGTTGACAGCTTGCATGCTCTCCGGATGAAACGGGATCGTTCTTCGGCCATAAACCGTTCGGCGCGCAGGAAGCAGTATCGCGACACTCTTGTACCCTCAGCAACGATTGCAGGAGGTGCAGGGGAGAAGCCCAGGCTGGAGCTTGTTGCTCCGCCTCCCTCGCAGGGGAGGATTTCCGCCGATTTGGTTTCGCAGAAAAGCGGGCCTGCTTCGGGGCAATCGGTTTCGGGGACTTCCCTGCTTCGGCCCGTGCCGCAGCAGGGAGCGGTTTCGAGGGCCGCGAGCGGGCGTGACAGTCTTTTTGCCGAGGCGCTGCTGCATTATCGTCAGAGGAGTTTCGGTCGGGCTCTTCCGCTTGCCAATCAGGCCCTTCTTCTTTCCCGAAAGATGTCGGGTTTGAATTCGTCAGCGGAATTGCCGTCGCTTGTTCTGATTGCCGATATATATCTGGCGGAAAAAAAGTACCGGCAGGCGATGCCTTTCTATTTTAGGGCGCTTGCCATCGCGAAAAAATGCCGGCGCAGAATTATTCGGTTACGGCCGGTATTCTGCATAGTCTTGGTTCGCTTTATGCCGACGAGGGTTCGGAGGCCAGGGCGGATGAGTATTTCCGGAAAGCTCTTGCGATCAGGGAAAAAACCGAGGGTCCGGAGGGCGAAGGGGTTGCGGGAACGCTTGCGGCCATGGGGTCCCTGTATAATCGTCAGGGGAAGAGCGATATAGCCATGATGTATTATACCCGGGCATTGTCGATCCTCGAAAAGCTGGATGATACAGGGGCCTCGTCCGCTCCGATTCTTCTGTACATGGCGGCTTTGTATCATCAGACCGGATATTACGATTTAGCGGTTCAGCTTTTTCAGCGCGCGCTTATGATCAATGAGAGAGTGAAGGGACGGCTTCATCCCGATGTTGCCGTTTCGCTCAACGGACTTGCCATGATTTCGCTGATGCAGCAGCGATATACGGAGTCTGAACTGCTTTTTCAGCGCGGTCTCGATATTCAGGAGAAGGCTTTTGGTCCGGATCATGCGGAGGTTGCCCTTACTCTGCAGAGCCTCGCTTCGGTCAAGCGGCTTTTGCATCGGTTTGACGATGCGGAGCGGCTGATGATACGATCTCTGGCCATAACCGGGAAGCGTTTTCCTCCGGGACACCGCAATGTCGGAGCGGCATTGAATTCGCTTGCCCTTATTTATGATGCAAAGGGCGATTATGCCGCAGCTGAGCCTCTGTTCAGAAAATCTCTTGCGGTTTCGGAAAAGCGTGTCGGAGGTAATGAAGCCGACGCTGCCCAGGTTCTTGAAAATATGTCGAATATGTATCTTAAATCAGGTCGGCAGAAGGAGGCCGAACAGTATGCGAAAAGGGCGATGCGATTCCGGAACCTTATGGGGGAGAGGAGCGATGAAGGGAGCTCTGTTTTCAGAAAGAAATAACATTCGTTATTGACCGGATTAATTCGTATATATAAATTCGCATTTGACCGCGTGGTGAAGATGCTAAGAAAGATCAGGTGTCCATATTTCTGCTTTTCTACAGATCGTTACTGTCTACCTGTTTGCAAGGATTTTTTTCCTGACTGGCAAAACTCTCCTTCAGATTATTCCTTTCCTGCATTGCTGCCACTCCAGTGAATGCTTTTTAAGCATTGTTAATAATTTTATTACAGGAAAAGGACAGTATGATTGAAGAACAGCCATCCGTTTTGAATTTCAGCAATTTAGAGCTTGCTGAACCTTTGCTCAGAGCCCTTGAAGAGGTCGGGTATGAAAAACCTACACCGATTCAGGCGCAAACCATTCCATTACTTCTCGACGGCCGGGATGTTCTCGGTCAGGCACAGACGGGTACCGGCAAGACCGCGGCTTTCGCGCTTCCGGTGCTTTCCAATATTGTGCTTTCGAAAACTGAACCCCAGGCGCTGGTGCTGACTCCGACAAGAGAGCTTGCCATTCAGGTTGCCGAGGCGTTTCACCGTTATGCCGAATATCTGAAAGGGTTTCATGTGGTGCCGATCTATGGCGGTCAGGATTACGGAACGCAGCTGCGCATGCTGAAGAGAGGCGTGCATGTGGTTGTGGGTACTCCGGGTCGTGTTATGGATCATATGCGCCGCGGTTCACTTTCTCTGAGCTCCTTGCAGTGCCTGGTGCTCGATGAGGCTGACGAGATGCTTCGTATGGGTTTTATCGATGACGTTGAGTGGATACTCGATCAGACGCCGGAATCGCGTCAGGTCGCTTTATTCTCGGCAACCATGCCTGCGCCGATTCGTCGTATCGCCCAGAAACATCTCAAGAGCCCCGCTGAAGTCATCATTCAGAATAAAACAACCACGGTCGAGACCATCCGTCAACGGTACTGGATTGTCGGTGGAAGCCATAAGCTCGATGTGCTGACCAGAATTCTGGAATTCGAGCCGTTTGACGGCATTCTTATTTTCGTTCGCACGAAAACCATGACGCTCGAACTTGCCGAAAAACTGCAGGCAAGGGGATATGCCGCTTCGGCTTTGAATGGCGATATGGCGCAGAATCAGAGGGAGCGGACGGTCGAACAGCTCAAGGACGGTACGCTGAGCATTGTTATCGCTACCGATGTGGCCGCAAGAGGACTGGATGTCGATCGCATCAGTCATGTGATCAATTACGATATACCTTCAGATACGGAGTCGTACGTTCACCGGATAGGGCGTACAGGGCGTGCCGGAAGAAGCGGTGAAGCTATTCTGTTCGTTTCTCCGAGAGAGAAAAATATGCTCTATGCCATCGAGAAGGCTACCCGTAAACGTATCGAACTGATGGAGCTTCCTTCGACGGAGATTATCAACGATAAACGGGTTGCAAAGTTCAAGCAGCGTATTACCGATACCATTGCTGCCGAGGATCTGGAGTTTTACACAAGACTTCTCGAACAGTATTGCCGTGAGCATGATGTTACGGAGCTCGAGGCCGCGGCAGCTCTCGCTTCGATGTTTCAGGGCGAAACTCCGCTTTTGCTCTCTTCGAAACCTGAGAGACCGGCTCGCCAGGAGGGGCGTGATCGTCCGGATAGCCGCGATCGTTCGGAAAGGGATCGGGGCGCTTCGAGAAGCCCGAAAAGGGATGGCCTGTATTCCGATGAAAGACGGGAGAGCTACCGCATCGAGGTGGGAAGCACGCATGGCGTAAAACCGGGCAATATACTTGGAGCGATTCTCAACGAGGTCGGTCTCGATCCGGAAGCGGTGGGAAGAATTACCGTTAACGATACCTATAGCACCGTGGAGCTTCCAGCAGGCATGCCGGATGCAGTGTTCCATGAAATGCGCAAGGTGAGAGTGTGTGGTCGTCAGTTGCGCCTTACGAAGTCGGAAGAGCGTTCACAGAGCGGCTATGCGGGCACAGGCAAGCGGACAGGTTACAAACCGAAATCGGATTTTAAAAGCGAACCCTCTTATTTTACCGGTCATAAAAAGAAGCGGAAGTAAGAGAACCGGTGTTTTTTTTGATAAGCCTGCAGACGGAATAGTCTGCAGGCTTTTTTTTTGACTGGTTTTGCTGCCGCTGAACGACGTGATACAGTGATTATGAATCAGAAGGGAGCAAGAACAATAACATCCTTGTGTTTCGCCAAATGGGAGATCGGCTTTTTGTAACCCTATGAGATGGGGGATGTCTCCATGGATTCCTGAATTAATAGATGCGTGCTTTTGTTCTGTATATGATGTTATCGAGGTAGAATTTCCGGATATACGAACCGTTATCCTTTCCGGGATCAAGGTTTGCTGCGACAGGAACGGATGTCCAGTAACGGAGGATATATTTTACAAGCCCGAATGTCCGGGTTATGGTTAAACAGTAATGGCTGAAAAGGTACAATGCTTTTTTGAACCGGAGTAATCATGGAACTACAGTTTTACGGAGCTGCGGCGAGGGTAACCGGAACCTGCCATATGCTGAGAACAGGGGGCTTCACCCTGTTGCTCGATTGCGGTCTCATTCAGGGATCACGTGAGGAGGAGGCGCTTAATGGCGATCCGTTTTCTTTTGAACCTTCTTCTGTCGATGCCGTGGTGCTCAGCCACGGTCATATCGATCATTCCGGTCGGCTGCCGCTGCTGGTGAAGCGCGGTTTCAACGGTCCGGTCTATACCCAGCATGCAACCGTCGATCTGTCGAGAGTGCTGCTGCTCGATTCAGCTTCTCTTGCCGAGCGGGATGCGGATTATCGCCGACGTTATCCGACCGATCCAAAGGAGCGCCATGCCGAGCCGCTTTATACACGCAAAGATGCTCTGAGGGCCATCAGCATGATGAGAGGCATGGAGTATCGTGAAGAGAGGGAGATTCTTCCGGGCGTCAGGCTGCGCTTTTTCGATGCCGGTCATATTCTCGGTTCTGCGGTGGTTGAACTTGGTATCACTGAAGAGGGACAAAAGAGAACGATTGTTTTCAGCGGCGATCTCGGTCAATATGACAGTCCGGTGTTGCGTGATCCGGAGACTCCCGAGCATGCGGATCTGCTTCTGGTTGAGAGTACCTATGGCGATCGGCTGCATCGCAATTTTCAGGATACCGTCGCAGAGTTGGGTGAGATTTTCCGTACTGCATGCAAGGAGTGCGGTAACATTCTCATTCCTGCGTTTTCCATCGGGCGAAGCCAGGAACTGCTCTACCTGTTCGCTACCTGTTACGACGAATGGGAGCTTGAAAAGTGGCAGGTCTATCTTGACAGCCCCATGGCTATCGATGCCGGAAGGATCTACTGGGACTATCCGGCACTGCTTGACGAGGATGCGCTGAAACTGAGGAACAATCCAGCTCTTTTGCCTCCGCTCCGGAACCTGCATTTTACCGATCGCGTGGAAGCATCGCGCAAAATTAATGACATCAGACAGGGCGCGATCATCATAGCCGGAAGCGGCATGTGCAACGGCGGCAGGATATTGCACCATCTCAAGCACAATATCTCGCGGCCCGAATGCAGGGTGATCATTACGGGTTTTCAGGCACCTGGAACGCTGGGAAGGGAGATCGTGAACGGCGCGGGCGAGGTGTTCATACATGGCCGAAGCTATCGGGTCGCTGCAGGCGTTCATACGATAGGAGGGCTTTCGGCTCATGGAGATCGCAGCGATCTGCTGCGATGGCTGCAGGGTTTCTCGAACAAGCCGGACGTGTATGTGGTGCATGGGGACGCGAGTGCGAAAATCTCGTTCAGGAATGCCATCGAAGATGAGCTGCAGATGCATGCTTCGATACCGAATCATGGAGATCTGGTTAAATTTTAGTGCGCTGCCACTCGTTTGTTCGGCAATTCTTTCGCGTCGTCGGTGACGATGAGTCGGGTTCGAAATCATTATTTTCAAGGGTTTCGAACCCTGCACCAAGGGAATGCCGATTTTCTGAGGCTCATGCAGGAACCGTTTACGATAATAAATTTAGAGGTGCCCGACAGTAGGTTTATAGCCTGAGAAATGTTATCTCTGCTTTCATTGATAACCGGAATTTACCGAGATGATGTTTTAAAAAGGAAAATTATGATGATTATTACCATACAGGAGCTTGTTCCGATTCTGCAGACAGCTATCGGTCCGATGATTCTCATTTCAGGTCTCGGCCTTCTTCTGCTGACCATGACCAACCGGCTGGGGCGTATTATCGACCGGTCAAGGGCTCTGCTTGACGACCTGGAGTCGGAGTCGGAGTCCTATATACTCAGAATCAACCGTGAGGTGGATATTCTGTGGAAAAGGGCCCGTTATATCAGGGTGGCGATCCTGCTGGCCTGTCTGACCTGCCTTGGGGCTTCGATGCTGATTATTCTGCTCTTTCTTTCGGTGCTGGTCGATCTCGATATTCCGTTGATCGTTTCGGGTATTTTTATTGCGAG
Organism: Pelodictyon luteolum; assembly: GCA_020721225.1. Classification (GTDB taxonomy): domain Bacteria; phylum Bacteroidota; class Chlorobiia; order Chlorobiales; family Chlorobiaceae; genus Chlorobium; species Chlorobium luteolum_C. The sequence goes on from DYNE01000008.1 coordinate 6,561, forward strand.
CATGTTCAGCTTGTCGTTTTCTCTTGTTTTTTTCCTTTTCGATGTCAATCTGACGCTTGCAGCCTTGAAAATCGAGCGGGAGAGCCATAGCAGGAAACGGCTGATTATGGAGATATAACAAAAAGTTCGACGAGAGGTGGTGAATGCGGCAGGACTCGAACCTGCGACCCTCTGCTTAAAAGGCAGATGCTCTACCGGCTGAGCTACGCATTCATGAGGTTGGAGAGCAATATAATGAAAAAATCGCCGGCAGGTTTGATTCGTTCCGTTGTCTCATAATCTTTAAAGTTGCTGCCCGTTATGAAGCGGTTAATTTTTTTCGTAGTTGTCACATTTGTTTTTGTTTTTTTCTCCGGGAGGGTCGAAGCCGGTTCGCCGAAAAAAATGGTGAAGCAGGGTGAGGCGTATTATGCTCTTGGTCGTTTCAGTGAGGCTGTTGCGGAGTTCAATCTGGCTATAGCAGAGGAGAGCGATTATCAGCAGGCTTATTATGCAAGGGGCAAGGCGTTCCATGAACAGCAGAAGTTTCGTGAGGCGATAGCTGATTACGATAAGGCGATTGAGCTGAAAAAGGATTGTGCGAGAGCGTTTTATCATCGCGGCCTTGCCAGGGAGGCTCTGCAGGAGTATACTGAGGCCGTGTCCGATTATGACAGCGCAATTGCCGTTCGTAATCAGTACGAAAAGGCGTTGTATGCACGGGGAGCGCTCAGGTTTAAGCTCGATGACCGGAGCGGCGCGCTCGACGATATGAAAAGAGCTGCAGCTTTGGGCAGTAAAAAGGCTTCGGACTGGCTCGCTGAAAAGGGTTCCCGCTGAGGTCGAACCGTTTTTTCAAGCTCTCGGATGGAATGTTTTGTGTACTTCCCTGATGAATGAGCGGTCGATGTGGGTGTAGATCTGGGTTGCAAGAATGGAGCTGTGGCCGAGCATTTCCTGAACGGCACGCAGGTCGGCTCCTCCTTCGAGAAGATGGGTGGCAAAGGTGTGCCGGAGGGTGTGCGGGCTGATGTTTTTCTGGATTCCGGCAAGGATGGCATACTCTTTTACCATAAGATAGACGGCCATTCTCGACAGCTTTTTACCTCTCGCATTGAGAAAGAGGCAGTCCTCCGACTCTTTTGTGACCATTCCGATTCGCAGCTGATTCTGATATTGCGTTATCGCTTCTATGGCGGCATTTCCTACCGGTACGAGTCTCTCTTTCGATCCTTTTCCCAATATTCTTACAAATCCGGCATCGAAATAGAGGTGCTGCTGCTGCAGGGCGGTCAGTTCGCTGACACGGACTCCCGCAGCATAAAGAAATTCAAGGATGGCTTTGTCGCGCAGCATGAATTTTCCCGGAGGGTTCTGTTGCAGGGGGGCTTCGAGCAGATTCATGACTTCGCTCAGGCTGAGTACGTCAGGAAGGTTTTTTGCCAGTTTCGGCTGTTGTATGGTTTCGGCAGGGTTGGTTTCAAGCGTTCGTTCGATCAGGAGAAATTTGTGGAGCGAACGGATTGCGGAGATGTTTCTGCCCAGAGTGCTTGCTTCGAGTCCGGTGGCATGCAGTTCCGAGATAAATCTGCGGATATCCTCAGTTTCAACGGTATTGATATTTTTGCTTTCGTCCTGCATGAAGAGCAGATATCGCGTCAGGTCGTTTCTGTAGGAGTCGCGGGTATTTATCGAGAAGTTTCTCTCTACGGAGAGGTGATTCAGGAAGTTTTCAAGCGTTCTCCTGTAGGGTTCAGCGAGGTCGTGCGTGTTCATGGAGCGGCTTTTTTCAACCGTTGGGTAAATCCTCCGTCAAAGCCTTCCTGTTCGCCCGGCAGCGTCAGGAGGGTTCCGTTCGGCCCGGCTTTCGATGCGAAGGGTTCGGGAAGAGATCCGCTTGCCGGGTCCCGCATGAATTCGGGGTGACGTATGAGGAACGCATCTATCTGCTGCTCGTTCTCTTCAGGTTCTATGGAGCAGGTGGCATAGAGAAGCGTGCCGTTTTCGGCAAGCAGCGATGCGGCATGGTCGAGCAGTTCGACCTGCAGGTGTGCGAGTTCAGTTATTGTTTCCGGCGTGAGTTTCCAGCGCAGTTCTGCGCGTCTTGCAAGGACGCCGGTGCCGCTGCAGGGTGCATCGAGCAGAATGGCCGCGGGAGGTTGTTCCGGCAGGTATGTACGGGCATCGGCTTCGGCGGTCGAGATGACGGTGATGCCGAGTTCGCCTGCGTGTTCGGACAGTTTTTGCAGTTTCCGGCTGTAGAGGTCAACTGAGGTTATGTTTCCCGTGTTTTGCATGAGTTCGCCGCAGAATGTGGATTTGCCTCCGGGTGCAGCGCAGAGGTCAAGGAGGGTGCTTCCGGGTTGCGGATCGCAGAGCAGGCAGGCAAGGCCCTGCGTCGGGTTCTGTACGGTGAGCAGGCCCTGTTTGATGGCGGATTCATAACAGGAGAACTCCGTTGAAAGGAAGAAGTTGTCAAGTCCGCTTATTCCGATCCGGGCGTTTTTCTTGCTTTTGGTCGCGAGAAATTCCTGCGGGGTCGTTTTCAGGGGATTGATTCTGAAGCCGGTGAGCGGCGTGCGGTTGTTGTATTCGAGGATGGCTGTGACGCGTTCTTTTCCATACCTCGCGATCCAGCGTTCCAGCAGCCATTCGGGATGAGAGGCGGTGATCGAAAGACGCTGGATTTCCTTCATCTTTCCTGAAGGGTCGAGATCGGCCGATATGGTTTCGGGAGTGATGTTTCTGAGGACGGCATTGACCAGTTTTGCCATGCGCTCTCCTTTGTATCTGCGTGCCAGCGAAACTGATTCGTTGACCGCTGCCCAGTGGGGAATACGGTCGAGATAGATCAGCTGGTAAGCACCGATCCGAAGAATGTTTTTCAGTACCGGAGCGGCTTTTTCGTAGCGGTGGTGGTAGTATCTGCCGATGAGGGTGTCGAGAGTCAGGCGGCGGCGCAGGACGCCGTTGACGAGTTCCGTTGCCAGTGCGCGGTCATTCTGGTTGAGCGTTGTGTGCGAAAGCTGCTCGTGAAGGGCATTTCCCGATTTTTTTTCTTCGCTTTCGATGTTCTGGAGGACTTTCAGGGCAAGTTCTCTCGATGTCATGGATTCTTTTTTCGTCATTCGGGAAGCCCGGTATTGTGTTTTTCTTTATCGATGCAATTTGTAAAATAACTAATGCCGTTGTAGATTAACTATATGAAATGTTCTTTGTAGCATTTAACGCTATCATCGAGAAAGGTGGAGGGACTGGCCCTGAGAAGCCTTGGCAACCGTCACACACAGTGATTGGTGCCAATTCCATCCCGGACTGCGAGCCGGGAGAGATGATGGTATGTCTGCCATTCTGCACGTTCATACCTCTCTTTTGACCCTTCAAGGTCACGGTTTCCACGGTTTTTCAGTTCCAGCTTCACTCAGGTAGCGGCAATTATTCAACAGTCGTTTATCATGAGCAATTTACAGACTCCATACCGGTTTGAAACGCTGCAGGTTCATGCCGGCCAGCAGTCGGACCCGACCACGAAGTCCCGTGCGGTGCCTATTTACCAGACCACATCCTATACCTTCGACAGTGCGGCCCACGGAGCCGATCTTTTTGCTTTGAGGGAGTTCGGCAATATCTATACCCGCCTGATGAACCCGACAACCGACGTCTTCGAACAGCGCGTGGCCGCCCTCGAAGGGGGCAAGGCAGCTCTTGCCGTGGCGAGCGGGCATTCGGCGCAGTTCATCGCCCTGACGAGCCTCTGCCAGGCAGGCGACAACATCGTCTCTTCAAGCTATCTCTATGGCGGTACCTATAACCAGTTCAAGGTCGCTTTCGGACGTCTCGGCATTACGGTGAAGTTTGTCGATGGCAATGATCCGTCGGCATTCCGTGATGCCGTGGATGATCGCACCAAGGCGCTCTACCTTGAATCGATCGGCAATCCGGCTTTTCATGTTCCTGATTTCGAGGCGATTGCCGCCGTTGCAGGGGAGCATGGTATTCCGCTGGTGGTGGACAATACGTTCGGCTGCTGCGGTTATCTTTGCCGGCCTCTGCAGCACGGGGCTTCGATCGTGGTGGAGTCTGCTACCAAGTGGATCGGTGGTCACGGCACCTCAATGGGCGGGGTGATTGTCGATGGAGGTACCTTCGACTGGGGAAACGGCAAGTTTCCGATGCTGAGCGAGCCTTCGGAGGGGTATCACGGTCTGAAGTTTCGTGAAACGTTCGGCGATCTTGCCTTTATCATCAAGGCAAGGGTTGAGGGACTTCGCGATTTTGGTCCGGTGATCAGCCCGTTCAATTCGTTCATGCTGCTGCAGGGGCTTGAGACGCTCTCCCTTCGCGTGCAGCGTCATGCCGACAATACTCTCGAACTTTCCCGGTGGCTTGCCGCGCATCCTTCGGTCGCCTGGGTGAACTATCCCGGGCTCGAGGAGCACCCGACGCACGGCCAGGCGTTGCGATATCTGACGAACGGGTTCGGATGCGTACTGACGTTCGGGGTAAAAGGGGGGTATGAGGCGACAGTCCGCTTTATCGAAAGCGTTCGCCTGGCAAGCCACCTTGCCAATGTGGGCGATGCGAAAACCCTTGTCATCCATCCGGCTTCGACAACTCATCAGCAGCTCAGTCCGGAAGAGCAGTCGGCTGCGGGGGTATCGCTGGATATGGTGCGGGTTTCGGTCGGTATCGAGCATATCGATGATATAAAGGCGGATTTTGAACAGGCATTTGCAACATTGAACTGAAACCGATGAGGGATTACAGGGAGCTCATTTCAGAGAAGACTCGATATTTTGTATCGCAAAAACCGTTTGCAACAGAGTTTGGCGGCGTGCTGCCTGAACTGCGAATCGCCTACAGAACATGGGGAAAACCTGATCAGGAGAAGAGTAACGTTATTCTGATCTGCCATGCTTTGACCGGCTCGGCCGATGCCGATGCCTGGTGGGACGGGATGTTCGTCAATGGGGGGGCGTTCGACGAGGGAAAGGATTTCATTATCTGCAGCAATGTGCTTGGAAGCTGTTATGGTACTACCGGACCGTTGTCGCTGAATCCGCTGACAGGCCGTCATTACGGGCCTGATTTTCCCCGGATCACTATCCGCGACATGGTGCATGCCCAGAAACTGCTGCTTGATGAACTCGGTATCGATCGCATTCGTCTTGTGGTCGGTGCTTCACTTGGCGGCATGCAGGTGCTCGAATGGGGATTCCTTTATCCGAAGATGGTACAGGCCATGATGCCGATGGGGGTTTCAGGACGGCATTCGTCATGGTGCATCGCCCAGAGCGAAGCTCAACGCCAGGCTATCCATGCCGATCGCGACTGGAACGGCGGGTGGTATGCGGCAGATTGTCCGCCGGCTTCAGGTCTGGCGGCAGCGAGGATGATGGCTATGTGCAGCTACCGGAGTTTCGAGAATTTCCAGTCCCGTTTCGGGCGTGATGTTCAGGATGACGGATTGTTCCGGGTGGAGAGCTATCTGCACTATCAGGGGCGGAAACTGGTTGACAGGTTTGATGCCAACACCTACGTGACCCTGACGAAAGCGATGGATATGCATGATCTTTCGAGGGGAAGAGGTGTTTATGAGGAGGTTCTCGGTTCGTTGCAGATACCGGTGGAGATTCTCTCCATCATCAGCGATGTGCTCTATCCAAAAGAGGAGCAGGAGGAGCTCGGACGGCTCATGCGGCATTCACGGGTGATATATCTCGACGAGCCATTCGGTCATGACGCATTTCTCATCGACGTCGAAAAAGTTGGCCGCATGGTTACGGAGTTCAAGGATGAACGGGCAGTCAAGGCGCACAGCGCAGCCTGATCGGGATATTTTTTTTTGATTTTGCAGCCGGCGACCGCTCTCTTGCAGGGCTCGGGAAAATTTTCGTTTGTTATTCCTGATACAGATATGCGGTTATCTGCCCGCCGATTCGTGTAAATCAGTGGGAATGCGCGGGCATAAAAAAGGAGAATCGCTTCGCGGGAGTATCGCGCGCCGCGCGGCATCGGATTATTTTCTTTCTTCACCTCCCGTCTTCTGCCGCGAAGCGATTCTCCAGCAATGCGAAGCGAGCTATACTCCGCGATGCGACAGCGAGCATACTCCCGTTCGTCCCGCGAACGATACTCCTCATCTTCGCCAACAAATTGTTCACTACCCACAATCCTCTTCTTTCCATGCCATCGTCACATGGCTTCGGACTCATGGGTGCCTGAGTGAATTGGAATTGGAATAAAAAGAGATGCCTTTTGTTTGGGCATCTCTTTTTGTTTTTTCGATCCGATCTTTTCCGGAGTCGGGTTTTCGAAATCAGCCGATGATGTCGAATCCGGTGTAGGGTCTGAGAACTTCGGGAACGATAACCCTGCCTTCAGGAGTCTGGTTGTGTTCGAGCAGCGAGACCATGAGGCGTGAGGTGGCAAGTCCCGAGCCGTTCAGGGTATGCACGAATTCCGGTTTCGCCTTGCCTTCCGGACGGTAGCGGATGTTCATGCGCCGCGCCTGGTAGTCCTCGAAGTTGGAACAGCTCGACGCTTCGAGGTATTTGTCTTCGGCAGGCGACCAGACCTCGATATCGTAGCATTTCGTAGCGTTGGCGCTGATATCTCCACTGCAGAGCAGAAGAACCCGGTAGGGAATCCTGAGCGCCTGCAGGATAGCTTCCGCATGCCCGAGGATGGCTTCGAGCGCTTCATAGGATGCTTCGGGCCGGGTGAAGCGAACCATTTCGACCTTGTTGAACTGGTGGACCCGCAGAAACCCCCTGGTGTCTTTTCCGTAGCTTCCGGCTTCCCTTCTGAAACATGCCGAGTATGCAGTATAGGCTACCGGCAGGTCCGCGGCATCGAGCATTTCTCCGCGGTGCAGGTTGGTTACCGGAACCTCTGCGGTCGGAATGGCGAAAAGTCCGTCTTCCTCTATGGTATAGACCTGATCGGCGAATTTAGGCCATTGCCCGGTACCCCTGAGCGATTCGCGATTGACAAGGAACGGCGGAAAGATTTCGGTATAACCGTGGCAAGAGGTGTGCGTGTCGAGCATGAAATTGATGAGTGCCCGTTCCAGCCGAGCTCCTTTACCGGTATAGACAGGAAATCCGGCTCCGCTGACTTTGGCGCCTCGTTCGAAGTCAAGGATACCGAGCGATTTTCCAAGTTCGGTATGATTTTTCAGCGGGAAGTCAAGCGAATAGTCAAATCCACCCTGTTCTTTACAGATAACGTTCTCTTCGGCGCTTTTGCCGACAGGGACGGAGTGGTGCAGTCTGTTGGGAAGAGATAGCAGGATCTCTTCGATTGCCGATTCAAGGTTTTTAAGCGAACTGTCGCTTGTTGCAATATCTTCTGCAACTGCTTTCATTTGCTGTATAAGCTCATTGGCAGGTCCGCTGCCGGATTTTTTCATGTCGGCTATCTCACGGGAGACCCTGTTGCGCAGGGCTTTCATTTCGTCGGCTTGCTGTACCAGCTCCCGGCGCTGCCGGTCAAGGTCAAGGAGTTCGGAAACCTTTGGTATTTCGTTTTCAAGCAAACGGTTGCCGAGCATGGCGATAATGTCGTCCGGATTCTGGCGGATATTGGTAATGTCAAGCATTTTTTTTCTTGAAAAGGGTTATGCCGGAAGCAGCGATTTGACGACCTGCTGAACTTTGCCTCCGTCGGCTTTTCCTTTGAGAGCTTTCATGGCTTCGCCCATCACCCGCCCCATGTCTTTCATGGAGGAAGCGCCGGTTCTGGCAATAATAGCCTGTACGGTAGCCGTGATCTCTTCATCGGAAACCGGTTCGGGCAGGTATTCTTCGATGACTTTCAGCTCGGACTGTTCCGTTTCGGCAAGATCGGGACGATTTCCTGCGGTAAACTGCTCGATGGCGTCGCGTCGTTTTTTTGCCAGGCTGACCAGCACTTCAGTTTCCTGATCTTCGGAGAGTGAGGCTGAGCCTCCTACCCGGATGGAGACCTCTTTTTCAAGCAGTGCTGCCCGAATGGAGCGGATGGCGTTGAGGCGGTCTTTTTTTCCGCTTTTCAGGGACTCTTTAAGGTCCGCATCTATTTTTTCCTTTAAACTCATAATGCTGTTTCGATACGATAGTGTTTTTGGAAAGAAGCACCGGAAAATAAGAGAAAAAACGTTGCTTTCCCACAACTGCTTTATGCATCGATCATTCGTTGATATCCCCTCCGACCGGACGGATAACCAGTTCCTCCACTGATGTTCTGCCTGGCAGAAAATAGGCTCCTGAAACAGCTGCAGCAATGTCTTCAGGCATCATCATCATCGCTTCCATCTCTTTGGGAACTTCTCCCCACATAGGGGTATATACCGCTCCCGGCATGACGTTGGTGATGCGTACATTGCACTCTCTGGCATAGAGTCGGAGAGCTTCGAGCAGCCCCTTTTGCGCGAATTTCGTCATGCTGTAGATGGAGGATGTCTTGAAGGCTTTTTCGGCAGCTACGGAGGTGACGAAAAAGATATGTCCTTTTCTCTGTTTTTGCATAACGGGGAAAAGTTTCTGGGTGAGAAAGAAGGTGCCTTTGAGATTGGTTGCGACGGTGTAGTCGAAATCCTCTTCGGTGAGTTCGGTAAAGGGTTTGAAACGTCCTACGCCAGCGTTGTTAATCAGACAATCGACAGTTCCGTACTGTTCAATGACCGTTTCGGCCAGACGCAGGGCATTTGCTGCCTCGGCGATGTCCGTTGTTATACAGTCGGTTTCAGCTCCGTATTTCCGGCACTCGGCCGCTAACGTTTCAAGGTCTCCCGCGGTTCTCGATGCAAGAACCAGTACCGGCTCGAATGATGGGTTTCTCTCGGCGTGTCGGGCAAATTCAACGGCGATTGCTTTTCCGATACCCTTGCCGGCGCCGGTGATAAGAATGATATGTCTCATTATTTTTGTCGGGTTTTTTTTGCTTTCATTGGAGAATACAGCATATGTTTTTTTTGGTTTTCTTTATCGTTCGGTGTGAACGATGCGTGTTAAATGTTGAAAAAGTGAAATAAAAGAGCATAAAAGAGGGAGAAATGCATATATTTATATGGCAAACAACAAGCAATCGTAATTGCACCTCAGCTAATGGTAAAGCCCCGCATTTATCATGGAAAGAAGTAAAGTTAAATGGTTTGACGGTAAAAAAGGCTATGGCTTTATTGTGAATCCGAATGGCGGCGAAGATGTTTTTGTCCATTTTTCCGCGATCGTTTCGGAGCAAACCTTTAAAGTCCTTAACCAGGATTCCGAGGTTGAGTTCGAGCTTGAAAAAACCCAGAAAGGGTATCAGGCAAAAAATGTCCGGGAACTCAATGTTAACACCGGTACCGAAGTTCCTCAATCCGGACAGTCAGTTGCCGGCTAAGCCGGCAGTCCTGAATTGTCGGCGGATCATGCAATGCTACTCCTCAGCAGCAGGATCGTTACAACTCCTTTACCGTTAAGGCTCCGTCATTTTTACTGCAGACGAAGAGCCTTTGCCGCTGGCTTTTTTGTCGAACCTCATTGTATCTGTTCTCATCCGAGAAGCGAGTGTTCACGAAAACTGAACCAGTTTTCTTTTCCTACAATTACATGATCGAGCAGTTCTATCTGCAGTATCCCGCCGGCCTTTTTGAGAATTTCCGTGACCTGCCGGTCGGCATTACTGGGTTCAACATCCCCCGATGGGTGGTTGTGTACGAGAATAATTGCGTGAGCGCTCTCTCTGATAGCGGATTTGAAAACCTCTCTCGGATGGATAAGTGATGCGTTCAGGGTTCCCACCGATACGATGTCGTGACGGATTACCCTGTTTTTGGTATTGAGATGCAGAACAAAGAGGTGTTCTTTTGTTTCATCAGGAACTCGTCCCGCCATGTATTCGGACACATCTCTGGCCGAGAGAATCTTTTTGTTATTGTTTTTTCGGAAATGAATCCGCTTGTTCAGTTCGAAAATAGCGCAGATTTGCATGGCTTTTGCCGGGCCTATTCCCCTGATTTTCTGCAGTTCCGAAAGCGGAAGGTCGGCGAGCCGTTCAAGCCCGTGAGCGGCAATAAGCTCGTGACAGGTGTCGATGATGTTGAGATTTTTTGAACCTGAACGGAGGATTATTGCCAGAAGTTCCGCCGGGCTGAGCGATGCCGCGCCATAGAGTTGCAATCTTTCCCTTGGCCTGTTTTCCGGGTCGAGATCGTGAATGCGCATGGTGTTCGGGTGCGATAGTAGTATTGAATGTTCTCCGATTGTGGTGACGTGAAGTGAAAAATAATAAAAAAGGCCCGAATTTCAGCGGGCCTGATAGCGCGGAGATGGTATTTACCAATTCTATTTGAATAATGCGTTTATACCTGAATTCCCGGAGAATTATAACAATACCAGGTCAAGGACGGGAGTATCGTGCCTCGGGGAGGTTTATCCGTAGCAGAAAATACTCTGATGAAGAGGGGGAGTTGCCCACGAATTACACGAATTTGCACGAAAGGAAATTGGCAGTTGGTTTTCTCTGGCTTCGCCGATAAAAACAACTGCCGGGGTTTCAATTAAGAGACAAATTGATTTGTGGCGACCATGGTTACATTTTCTCCGGGAATTCAGGTTTATAATCCAGGGTCAAGCAATGAGGGAAAGGGAAGAAGGGGATTGTGGGCTGTGAGCAGTTTGCGGTGGGCGAAGATGAGGAGTATCGTTCGCGGGGCGAACGGGAGTATGCTCGCTGTCGCATCGCGGAGTATAGCTCGCTTCGCTTTGCCGGAGTATCGGGCGGCTTGCCGCCCGGGAGTGAGGAGTTGAAGAAAGAGACGTTCTTCTCCCGCGAAGCGATACTCCTTTTTCTGCCCATGAATGCATATATGTAATGGAAATGGAATCAGGTCATGCGGAAGACGCGGCAACGCCCCGTTTGTGACGGGGCGTGCGAGGGGTCAGTATTCGAGTTCGGAGTCGGTGGATACCCGCTGGCGGAAAACCCAGTAGCTCCAGCCCTGATAGACAAGGACAAGCGGTACGAAGATGGCCGCTACGATGGTCATGATGCCGAGGGTATAGTCCGAGGAGGAACTGTTGTAAATGGTGAGGCTCCAGTCGGGGTTGAGGCTTGAAACGAGCACTCTCGGGAACAGGCCCATGAAGATGGTGATGGTCGAGAAGGCTATGGATATGCCGGTCATGGCAAATGCCCAGCCTGATGCGTTTTTTTGCAGCAGCACGATCACCGAGAGCAGCGCGAGCACGCTGAAAACCGGAATGATGCCGGGGTTGACGCCGAGCCGCTGGTAGAGGTCGGTTTCAATGAAGGAGTATATCATGAAGGCAAGAGAGAGCAGCGTTGCGGGAGCCCACACCTTCTTTGCCAGGCTCATAGCCCGTTTCTGCAGGCTTCCGGTTGTTTTCAGGGTAAGAAAGACCGCTCCGTGCAGGGTGAAGATCGACAGCGAGGCGAGGCCGCAGACGAGAGCATAGGGGTTGAGGAGGTTGAAGAAGCCTCCGGCATAATTCATCGACTGGTCGATAGGCACTCCGCGGATGAAGTTTGCAAAGGCGACTCCCCAGAGCAGTGCCGGGATGGCGCTTCCCGTGAAGATGCTCCAGTCCCAGAAGGCGCGCCATGCAGGGTTGTCGTGCTTGCTGCGGAACTCGAATGCCACGCCTCGCAGAATCAGGGCGACGAGCATGAGGAGCAGGGCGATATAGAAACCGCTGAAGAGGGTCGCGTACCATTCGGGAAATGCCGCGAACATGGCACCTCCGGCGGTTATGAGCCAGACTTCGTTACCGTCCCAGAAAGGGCCGATGGTGTTGATGACGGTACGGCGTTCACGGTCGTCCCGACTCATGAAGGGGAGGAGTATGCCTACCCCGAAATCGAATCCTTCAAGAAAGAAGAATCCTGTAAAAAGTACCGTTATCAGGATGAACCAGATTGTTTGCAGATCCATTGTTTTTTCCTTTAAGGTTTATTCGGCAGCTTCAAGGCCGGCTGCGGCGTGTTTTTTCAGGAGGAAAACATCGACGAGCGTGAGCAGCCCGTAGATGAGGACGAAGACGACAAGTGAGATGAGCAGTTCCGTGCTGCTGACAACCGATGCCGGAGAGACGGCATCTTCGGTTTTCAGGAGGCCGAAGACGATCCAGGGCTGGCGGCCCATTTCGGCCAGAATCCATCCGGAAGAGTTCGCTATGTAGGGCAGCAGGAACGACCAGAAAAGGAGCGTTCCCAGCAGCGGGGAGAAGGTGTAGTTTTCCCGGATCACCTTGTAAAGCGCAATGAGCGATACAAGAAGCATGAGCGTTCCTGCGCCGACCATGAACCGGAAACTCCAGTAGGCCGTGATGATGGAGGGAATGTAGTTGCCCGGACCGTATTTGATTTCGTACTCCTTCTGCAGATCCTTGATGCCCTTGACTTCGCCTTCGAAGGAGTTGTAGGCCAGGAACGAGAGCATGCCGGGGATCCGGACGGCAAAGACGTCTTTGAGCTCTTTTTCATCGCCGACCGTGAAGAGTGAGAAGCTTGCAGGATTTTCGGTTTCCCAGAGCGCTTCGGCAGCGGCGACTTTCATAGGCTGGGATTCAATGAGATCCTGCATCTGGGTGTGCCCGGCAAGGGTGACGAGTATGGTGCCGATAAAGGCGTAGATGGCTCCGAATTTCATCGAAGTCTCGAATTCGCTGCGCTCTTTCGAATTCCTGACGAGATGCCAGGTGCTGACGGCTATAACGAGAAATCCACCGGTGACAAGGCCGCCGGCAAGTACATGCGGGAACTGTTTCCAGACATAGGGGTTGAAGAGCAGTGCGGAAAAGTCGATCATCTCGGCCCTCGAGCCGTCCGCAGCCATTCTGTACCCGACGGGTGACTGCATGAAGGAGTTTGCCACGAGAATCCAGAGCGCCGAAAGGTTCGAACCGATAGCGACCAGCCAGATCGCTGTGGCGTGGAGGGTTTTGGGGATTTTGTTCCATCCGAATACCCATATGCCGAGAAAAACCGATTCGAGGAAAAAGGCGAGCAGCGCTTCGATGGCAAGCGGAACGCCGAAGATGTCGCCGACAAAGCGGGAGTATTCAGACCAGTTCATGCCGAACTGGAACTCCATGACGATACCGGTTACAACACCGACAGCGAAGTTGATGAGGAAGAGTTTGCCCCAGAATTTTGTCAGCTTCCTGTATTTTTCGTTACCGGTTCTTACCCAGGCGGTTTCCATGATTGCCGTGAAGATGGAAAGGCCGAGCGTGAGCGGTACGAAGAAGAAGTGAAAAACGGAGGTGAGCGCGAACTGAAGCCGCGCGAGAAAGAGCGTGTCCATAATAATCTCCAAGGCTATAGTTACATGAGGAAAGGTAACACTATGTATTATAACGGAATGCGGTTCCGGCATAAAACAGGTCAAAATAGTCTTTTTTGGCTGCAATCCAAACACACGTGAAATATTTCCGGATTTGTAACACTGTTTTCCTGAACTCCAACGGGCAGACCAATGCTCAGAACGCAGACAGGGTGAAGTAGGTGCCGGTAAGGATCATGATCGCTCCGGCGATGCGGTAGAGGGTTTTGCGGGACTTTTCGCTGAAAAGGTGGATGGCCTTGCCGACGACGAGCAAGGATGGTATGGTACCGAGACCGAAGCAGAGCATGATGAGACCGCCCTCAAGCAGTCCGGTGGCATGATTCTCTGCCTCCATGGCTGTTCGTCCGGCAGTCAGCAGTGCCGTATAGGTGAGGCCGCAGGGCAGAAAGCCGAGCAGCACCCCCATGGGGTAATAGGCTCCGATGGAGCGGGATCCCCTGAAAAGGTTCATGAGCTTTCCGATACGGGGCATGATCCAGGAGCAGCTGTTGATGGTTTTACCCGCAGGCAGTATGTCGAGCGTGGCAAGTCCCATCAGGATGATCGAGAGGCCTGCAAGTACCATGATGACGGTCTGGAACCGTTCGATGGATGCTGTCAGTACGAGAAAAGAGCCGGAAAGGCCGATAGCGGCGCCGAGCACGGTATAGGTTGTAACCCTTCCTGCGTTGTAGAGCAGGTGGTGCAGCATGCCTTTGCGGGTCTCTCCCAGCGAGTAGGCGGCCACGACCGGTCCGCACATGCTGATGCAGTGGCCGAATCCCCCGGTCAGCCCGGTGATGAACATGGTGATTGCGGTATTGGAGATGGTACTCATCATTTGGCTGATTTACGGGTTTTATCTGCCGACGGCGCATGCTCCTGTTCGTCGTCGTCGTCGAGCATGCGGTATTTCGGGGCTTCCGGGTCGTCGAACTGCCCGCTGCGGACCGCCCAGATGAAGAGCAGCCACGCTGCCGTGCCGAAGACGAACCCGATGATGATGAGGTAGTAGATGCTGTCCATAGGTCATGTACGGGTTTTCTGCAGCCGCAGCGAGTTGCCGACCACGATAAGCGAGCTCGATGCCATCAGCAGCGCGGCGACGATGGGGTGAAGCATGCCCGAAACCGCAAGCGGCACGGCAGCAAGATTGTAGAGAAACGCCCAGGCAAGGTTCTGGCGGATGACCGAGAAGCACCGTTTCGAGTGTTCTATAAGGGTATCGACAAGGAGCAGCCTGTCGGTGAGTACGGCGACTCCGGCGCTTTCAAGCGCAATGCCGGTAGCGCTGCCAAGGGTCACCCCGATGTCGGCAGCGGTAAGCGCAGGCGCGTCGTTGATGCCGTCGCCTACCATCATGACGGTTTCTCCAGCCGCCTTGAGCTTTTCGATGACCGAAGCCTTTCCTGCAGGAGACAGTCCGGCCTTCAGGTCGGTTATGCCGCACCGTGCTGCGATCCGGGACGCCACTCCGGGATTGTCGCCGGTCAGCATCATGATTTTCATTCCTCGCCGCCGGAGGGCGAAGAGCAGTTCCGGCAGATCGTCGCGGATTTCGTCGATGAGGCCTATCATGCCTGCGGGCCGGGTTCCCCGGGCGAGCATGACCACGGTTTTTCCTTCGTCCTCGATTTTTTGTGATTGTGCTTGTTGTTCAGGGGTGATCTCCACCTGGTTCTGCAGCATGAAGGCAGGCGATCCTGCAAGCCATGTTTCATGCTGCAGGGTGCCGGAAACCCCCTTGCCCGGAAATGCCCGGAATGCTTCCACAGGCAGCAGTTCCCCGCTCCATCCTGCCGCTATGGCTTTTCCTGCCGGATGTTCCGAAGCCGATTCCAGCGATGCGGCATACCGGAGCAGGTCCGGAGCTGTGCTGAAATCCACGATGTCGGTAATCGAGGGTTTGCCCCGGGTGATGGTGCCGGTTTTATCGAACGCCACGAGGGTTGTTTTCGAGACGGTTTCGAAGATATCTCCCCCCTTGATGAGCACCCCCTCTTTTCCCGCAGCAGTAGAACCAACGAGAATGGCAAGGGGAGTGGCGAGGCCCAGCGCGCAGGGACAGGCGATCACGAGAACCGAGACCGCGTTCATGAGCGCACTGACTGAACTTTGGCCGCCGAAATTCATCCTGTAGAGAAAGGTCAGAAGCGCGATCAGCAGGATGGCCGGCACGAAGTATCCGGCAACCCTGTCGGCAAGCTGCTGTACGGGGGCCCTGCGCGACTGGGCCTCTTCGACGGTTCTGATGATACCGGCAAGCAGTGTCTCTCCGGGACTTCCGCTGACGCGGGCAAGCAGGCGCCCGTTGCCGTTCACCGTTCCTGCAAAGATGTTGTCTCTGGGACTTTTCATGACGGGAAGCGACTCGCCGGTCAGCATCGATTCGTTGATTTCCGCTTCTCCCCCGATAACCGTGGCGTCGAGGGGAATTTTCGCTCCGGGAATGATTTCGATGATGCTGCCGGGCGGGACCTGATCGAGGGAGACCGTCCGGCGCTCCCCGTTTTCCTTTGCCAGTACAGCTTCCTGCGGTTGCAGGCCGGCAAGCGCAACGATGGCGTTGCCTGCCTTGAGACGCGAGCCGGCTTCGAGGAACCGCCCGAGCAGGATGAAGGTGACGATCATGGCGGAGGTGTCGAAGAAAACCTCCCCGCCCAGCGGGATCATGGCGATGCTGTAGAGATAGGCCGAAAGCGAACCGAGTGCGACGAGCAGGTCCATGTTCGGGTTCAGCGAACGGATGGACCGCAGCGCGCCGGCAAGGAACGGGTAGCCGGAATAGAGCACGACCGGCGTTGCCAGCGCCCAGGAGATCAGCTGAAACGCGAGCCTGTACTCGGTTCCGATACCCTGAAAAAAGCCGGCATAGAGCGCGGCAACAATCAGCATGAGCTGCATCGAGAAGAAACCGGCGGTTCCGAACCGGAGCAGCAGCTCCTGCTTTTCCCGTGCAAGGCTTTCCGTCGTGCCGCCGCTTCGCACGGGTCGTGCCGTATAACCCAGCGAGTGCAGCGTATCGAGAATGGCGTCGAGCCCGGTCGCTTCGGGATTCCAGTGGATGGCGGCCCTGTTCGTGGCGTAGTTCACCCTGACGGAATGGACGCCATCCTGTTTAGAGAGGTATTTTTC
This sequence comes from Pelodictyon luteolum, assembly GCA_020721225.1. Lineage (GTDB taxonomy): Bacteria > Bacteroidota > Chlorobiia > Chlorobiales > Chlorobiaceae > Chlorobium > Chlorobium luteolum_C. The sequence continues at coordinate 22,993 of DYNE01000008.1, forward strand.
AATCAGCCAGACGCATGAAGCACACCGTATGCCGGAAAGCTGCAGGTCTATACGGCAGCCGTCCGCCGTTTTAACGATGGTCGAACCGAACGCATGGGGATCCGTTTTTTCGAAGGATGGAGTGCCAGGCAGCCACTGGCAGCGTTGTTCGTAGAACGCGTCAAGCGATGCGCCGTGTACAAGCTCGTAGACTCCCAGGCAGCCGTGACAGCAGAAATATTTTACCGAACCGTCGATCTCCGCTTTGAGTGCCGCTGACAGAGGTACTTCCCTCAGGCAGTGCTCGCAACGGACTGTTCCGGAGGCAGGCTCAGTCCCTGACATCAAAGGTGAATGCAGGATTGTTCAGTTTTTCGGAGAGCACGGTGGCTTTCCAGAGCTTGCGACCGCTCATGCATTTGACGATGAGTCCCTTTCCCTGATAGAGGCAGTTGCTCTTTTTAACGAGCTTGACCTGGTTTTTTCCCATCTCCATACCCGGCATGGAGAGGTCGAGCATGAGGTTTTCGGGAAGTGACTGACATGGCTTTATCGTGACGCTGAAGAGCAGTTCCTCCATGTGTTTTACGGGACGAGGGCTGATTTCAAGGGTGACGGCGCTGTTTCCGGCTGTTTTCGTGCAGGGGCCGACATGAATGTCGCAGTCCGGCTTCTGTTCGGCGGGGAACATCCATGCCGAACAGAGGAAGAGTATTGCAAGTGCGGCTCCGGCGCGTTTCAGTTGAGTTCGATAAACCATTTTCGTGATGTTTGGAGTTGTTCTTTACTGATATCCACCCGGGCAAGCCATACGCCTTCGAAAGGGATTACAGCTGTTGTCCGGTAGCTGCCCGGTTCCGTCTCTTTCATGGGCACAGTTTTGTCGTATGTCTTTTTCGACAGGTTTCCTACGAAGAATGTCACATGGGCATTCCTGAGCGGCTCGCCGTGGGTTGCAATCGTAACATGGACCTCATTGGCTCCTTTTTGCATGGAGTCCGGCAGGACGACGGAGAGTCCGCTTGACGATTCGGCGGATTTCGTGCTGAAGTAAGCACTCGCTTTTTCATAGTAGTCGGGTTCCACAAGCCCCTCTGCCTGTCGGTAGGCTATGGTGATCCCGCTTGCCATAGCCAGGATAAAAAGAGAGTAGAGCGCGATGAGAAAGAGTTTCATAGAAAACCTGTATCCTTATGGATTGATATGCCGCTGCCGATGAGCGTGAACCGGACTTTTTGAACGCTTCCGGAGGCTTTAAGCAAAACCTTGCCGCGCGCCACTTCGTACGCTTTGAGCGTTACGGAGTGCTCTCCGATAACAGTAACGTCCGGAGCCGCAGAAAGTTCAAGGTCGAGCGTTTTCCCGCTGTTGTTGTAGACCGTCCAGGAGTAACGGTTCAGTCCTTCCGGAAGCTGTTCCTGGTCCCGGGTAATGAGAAAATCCACGGGGGGACGCAAGGTTATGATAAGGATCAGCAGCATGCCGGCTGCTGCGGTAATGCCTCCCATCCAGAATGTTTTCGCTCTCAATATCTTTCCCTTGTAGTTCGGGAAAGGCGCAAGACCGCGAGGTTCGCTCTTTGCGCTGCATGCATCGATGCACTCGGCGCATGCAATGCACCTTGTACTGAGTCCCGCCTTGATGTCGATGCCGACCGGACAGACTTTTACGCAGGAGTCGCATTTCATGCAGGTATCATCGCGCGATTTGTCGTATTCGATGACGAGGGTATCCTTGTCGAACAGCGCATTCTGCATCATGGCGTAAGGGCAGATCGACATGCAGAATTTTCTTCCGAGAAAGGCGAGTTCAAGGTAAACCAGCATCCAGAGGACAAGAAAAAAAGCGGTAACCGGCAGGGAGACGAAGAGGCCCTTCATCGTTTCCGGCGGGGGCACGAAGTACCAGATCATCGTAAGCGATACAAGCGCCGCGACGGGGAGCAGCAGGATGTTCCTTACGGTTTTGCTGTTTTTTATGCCGAACCGGGCGGCAAGGCTTTCGGAGAGATCGAGCAGTACCGTTTGGGGGCATAGCCAGCCGCACCAGATTCGCCCGAATACAGCCGTTACAAAGGTAATGAAGAGCAGCATGAAGAGAATGGCCGCAAGCAGCAGGTAGAACTCCCGTATCCAGATGACCGTACCGAAAAAGTAGAGTTTAAGTTCGCCGATATCGAAACGCAGGGCGCTCTGGCCATTGATTCTTATAAAAGGAAGCCCTGTGATGAGCAGGGCTTGCAGTAGTTGAACCGTTCTTCTGTATTTTTTCCACACAGGCCGCTGTTGTTTGGATTGCTTCCCGCTTGCCGTATCATGAGCCGCAAGCCCTATTTTTTCACACTTTCCAGAAAGGCTGCAAGCTTGTAGATCCGCTCTTTTCCAAGCTGCTGCATGAATGGAGGCATGCCGTTCGGTCTTCCGTTGGCCACCGATTCATAGATATCCTGAGCGGTCGAGCCGTATTTCAGTGCGACCGTGAGGTTCGGGCCGATACCGCCCGTTGCGTCGGCATTGTGGCATGCTGCGCAGCTTTCGGCATATATTGCCTTGCCTTCTGCAATGGCTGCCGGCTGGCCGCTGTACTTGTCGGGAGTCCCTGGGCTCTGGCTCGCCGCGGGAACGGCTTTTGCCATCTCTTCTTCGAATCCCCTGTAAAAAGACCAGCCGGAAATCGCCGGCGTATAGGAAACGATGTACCAGACCAGAAAGATGATGACGCCGAAAAAGAAGAGCAGCCATCCCTTCGGGATGCTGTTATGGCCCTCTCCGGGTTCTCCTGTATCGTGCATGTGAGCCTCCTGTTGATTTAGTGCGATTTGGTTGCCTTGCGGATCTTCTCCGGTCTGAGGCAGTTGCTATTCATCATGTTCCAGCATGGAATGCTTTGGCTGTTCAACCACCTGTTTCCTCCTGGGGTTGTAATAGTAGGCAATGATGCCTGCGAACACGGCTGCAAGCGATATGGTGAAGAAGAGGTACGCGAGCTGTGAGAAGTTCATTTCGTTGCCTCCAGATTTTTGACGTCCTGGCCGAGTTTCTGCAGATAGGCGATCATGGCATCCATTTCGGTGAGATCGTTGCGAAGCTTTTCGGGAGTTACCTGATCGCGGGTCTCTTTCGAGTCGTAGTCGGCTGCGGTGACCTTTGCCTTGTAGTCCGCAATCTGCCGCTCCACCTCAGCAGCACTGTACCCATACCCCAGCACCGATATTTTTTTGATAGAATATCTTGTGTCGAGCGGGTTTTCGGCAAGCCATCCGTATGGAGGCATATTGGATTTTTCGAACATGCCCTGCGGACTCTGCATGTGGCGGTAGTGCCACGAGTCGGGGTACTTTCCGCCAATCCTGTTCAGATCCGGTCCGGTACGGCGGGAACCCCAGAGGAAGGGGCGGTCGTAAGCGAACTCTTCGGGTTTGGAATACTCGCCGTAACGCAGAACTTCGGTTCTCAGCGGGCGAACGGTCTGGGTATGGCAGTTGTTGCAGCCCTCCCGGATGTACAGATCCCGGCCTTCAAGTTCGATTGCGGTGTATGGTTTTATGAGCGGGCTTACCGGCTGTGTCGATGGCATGAAAAGCGGAATGAACACCGTTACGATGGTTCCGACAAGAATCACCAATGCCGACAGCACAGCAAAAACAACCGGTTTCGAATAGATCCCCATGATACATGCTCCTTTTAGGGTTGGTTGATTATGCTTCCGCTGGCCGTTTTCTGACGGTCATGACAAGGTTGTAGACGAAAATCAGGATACCGACAAAGTAGACCAGGCCCGCAGCGAAACGCAGCTTGTAGTAAGGATAGAGCGAGGTGACCGAGTCGAGGAAATTGTACATCAGAGACCCGTCCGGGTTGGTTGCTTTCCACATGGCTCCCTGCTGGATGCCTCCGATCCACATGGTGATGGTCCAGGTGAGCTGGCCTCCGAGAATGAGCCAGAAATGCATGTTGGCGAGTTTGACGCTGTGCAGTTCGTTTCCGGTGATACGCGGGATCATGTAATAGAATGAGGCCGATATTACCATGGCGACCCATCCCATGGTTCCCATGTGTACATGGCCGACAACCCAGTCGGTGTAGTGGAAGAATGCATTGAGCGTGCGCAGACCCTGCAGAGGCCCCTGGAGTGTCTGCAGGCCGTAGAAGGTTATGCCGAGTATGAAGAACTTCACGAGATAGTTCGAGCGCATCTGGTCCCAGTTGCCCTGCAGGGTGTAGTAACCGTTTACGACCGAACCCCATGAGGGTGCGATCAGGAAGATGCTGAAAGCGATTGCCACGGTCTGTATCCATTCGGGAAGCGGGGTGAGCATGAGGTGGTGCGCACCGGTCCAGAGATAGGCGAAGATGAGCGCCCAGAAAGAAATGATGGAAAGCCGGTGGCTGTAGATCGGCAGTCCTGTGGCTTTTGGCAGAAAGTAATAGAACATGGCCAGAACCGGTACGGTAAAGATGAATCCCACGATGTTATGGCCGTACCACCACTCCACGTTGGCGTCGTTGGCTCCGGCGTAAAGGCTGTAGGACTTGAAGAGGGTGACCGGAACTGCGAGGTTGTTGACGATGTAGAGGACGGCGATGGTGACGGTCATGGCGATGATGTACCAGAGGGAAATGTACATCTGTTTTTCCTGACGTTTAAGGAGCGTGCCGAAAACGTTGATCGCGTACATGACCCAGAGGATAACTACGCCCACATCGAGAGGCCACTCCAGTTCGGCATACTCCCTTGTGGTGTTCATGCCCATGAAGAGGCTCAGGGCGGCAAGGGCGATGGCTGCATTGAAGAGGTAGAGGTGGGCAAGTGCAAGCTTTGGAAAAGCAAGAGGAGCCCGGGTAAGGCGCTGCAGAATGTAATAGGATGTTGCAAAGATGCCGGCAAGACCGAAGCCGAGGCCAAGGCCGTTCGTGTGCACGACCCGCAGCCTGCCGAAACTGAGCCAGGGGGTGAGGTTAAGCGCCGGATTGAACATCTCGAAAGCAATCCACAACCCGACTACAAGACCGATAACCAGCCAGAACAGGGCTGAAAATGCGAATCCGCGCACAACCCTGTACTCATACCCCGTTTCGCTCATTTGGCGTTCTCCGGATAGTTGTTGTTCTGGAATATGGACACGACAACGTACCCGTGCAGGTATCAAAAAAATGAATACCCCCAAAAACGCCGTGTGCCATTCAGCGTAACTACTCCAAAATGTAAGCAGAAAAAACCGGATAACTATGATTTTTAATAAAAAAAAGACCGGAATTGTCTGAAATCCCGGTCTTTTTTTTAAAAGAAATAGTGCAGATACTCTCAGTTTTCGAAGAGTTCCGCGAGGCCTTTCACGTAGTCGCCGACGACGGCTTTTTTCTCCGTGATGATGCCGCGAATGAGGGTTCCGGGTGTAACGTCGAAAGCGTAGTTCACCACCGGTGTGGTTGGCGTAGCGACCTGTGTGCCGAAAATCGTGCGCAGTTCGTCGGCATTGCGCTCCTCGATAGGTATCTGTGATCCTTCGGAGAGGGTGATGTCGATCGTGGAGACCGGAGCTGCGATGTAAAACGGGATACAGTGGTGGTTCGCGCTGATGGAATGGGCATAGGTGCCGATTTTGTTGGCCGTATCGCCGTTGGCCGTGATGCGGTCGGCACCGACCACGGCAAAGTCGATCATGCCCCGCTGCATGAGGATTGCCGATGAAGAATCGGAGATCGAAACGAACGGAATACCGTCATGCTCGAGCTCCCATGCGGTCAGGCGCAGTCCCTGCAGAAGCGGACGGCTTTCCGAGGAGATCACCCTTTCAATAAGCCCTTCCTGCCAGGCGAGACGGATCACGCCAAGCGCCGTACCGATGCCGCAGCAGGCGAGCGTGCCGGTGTTGCAATGTGTCAGCACGTTAAGCTTGCGGGTTTTCAGCACATCAGCCAGATCCCGTTTCAGCTGCTCGACACCGTGGCGTGCGATCCGGTCGCAGTTATCGACTTCGTCGGAGTAGATTTTTTGCGCCTCGTCTGTCATTTTGGCGAAGAGCGCTTCGAGTGAATCTGCTTCGAAGTTAGCGTCATACACAGCCTGCATTTTCTTCGTTGCGAAGAAGAGGTTGACGGCTGTCGGGCGGGATGCGTTGACCTCGGCGATCAGCTTGTCGAAGTAGGCCGGGAAGTCAGCCTTGTCTCCCTGATATGCGTTGAGGCCGAGCACAACCGTATAGCCGGCCGATGCGCCGATGAGCGGAGCGCCCCTTACGGCGAGAGTCTTGATGGCCTCGATGGCCTCCTTGTAATCACGGGTTTCGACGTGAAGCTCCTGCAGTGGCAGGAAACGCTGGTCGAGGTAGCGGAATGTTCCGTTGGAAAAGGAAATTGCGTCTATCATGCTTACGGCTGTTTCTACTGGTTAAAGTTTTGCGACAACGGCTTTGAAGATGGCGGTCATTTTCGGTTCCGCATGGTTTGATACTTCGATGATCTCCTCGATGCTGACCGGCTGCAGACTGTCGGGGAAGCATTCGTCGGTGACAATGGACATGCCGAACACTTCGGTGCCCTGATGGACGGCGGCGATGACTTCCGGAACGGTTGACATGCCTACGACATCGGCTCCGAGCATTCTCAGCATGCGGTATTCGGCACGGGTTTCGAGGCAGGGTCCTGAGAGGGCTATATAGACGCCTCGCTGTACCCTGATTTTCTCTTCGAGCGCAACCTGTTCGGCTATATCGAGGATGCGTTTCGAGTAGGGTTCGCACATGTCGGGGAAGCGTGAACCGGTTTCGGGATCGTTCGGCCCGATGAGCGGATTGCCGCCGAGAAGATTGATGTGGTCGTCGATCAGCATGATATCACCTTTGCTGAAGGCGGGATTGAGACCTCCGCAGGCATTGGTGATGCCGAGGGTTTTTACGCCGAGATGTTTCATGACCCTGACAGGAAAGACAATCTGCTGCATCGAGTAGCCTTCATAGAAATGGAAGCGTCCCTGCATGGCAACAACTTTTTTTCCGGCCAGCGTGCCGAAAATGAGTTTGCCTTGATGGGTTTCGACGGTGGATATAGGGAAGTTGGGAATATCGCCGTAGTCAAGGGCAAGTTCAACGTCGATCTCTTTGGCAAGAGCTCCGAGACCGGTTCCGAGAACGATGCCTACAGGGTATTCTCCCTGGACTTTTTTGCGGATAAAGGTGACAGCTTCCTGAATTTTTGCCTGCTGAGCGATCATGATCGGGTTGTTGTTTTAGAGTTGTTGACGAATAGAGCCGGAGTGGTGCCGGCAGTGGAGCAAAAAATCGTACAGGTCATGGTAAACCATGTCAAGCGTAAGGGGATCGGGCAGGTAAACTATCCTGAAGTATCCTTCACGGGGTTGCATGCCGAATCCTGAACCGTGAACAAACAATATCCGTTTTTTCCTGAGCAGTTCAACAATAAATTCTTCATCCGAGGCAAATGGATAGAGGCTCATATCGAGTTTTGCCATGACGTAGAATGCCCCTTCGGGATTGCTGCAGGAGAGTCCCTCGATACCGTTGATCATCCTGACGGTGAGGTCACGACGCACCCTGAGTTTTTCAAGGACAGGGAGAAGATAGTCATTTCCGAGCGAAAGCGCTTCGGGAATGGCGAACTGTGGTGCAGCGGGAGCGCAGACTCTCGCATCGGCAAGTTTCCGCAACGCCCGGCGGATGTCGGGAATCAGGCGGCTGTTGGTCATGGTCATCCATCCGGTTCGCCATCCCGGAACCATGAAATTTTTCGAAAGGCTCTCAAGCGTGCATACCGGGAGGTCGTTGCCGGCAAAAGAGGCGAACGGATGGTGCGAGCCGCTGTAGAGCAGCTTCCGGTAAACCTCGTCGGCAAGGCAGACAAGATTGTTTCGTCGGGCTGTTTCGGCGATCGAAGCGAGCAGTTCCGGAGGATAGAGCGCGCCTGTAGGGTTATTGGGGTTGATGACGATGAGCAGTTTCGTTCTCGGGGTAATCAGCCGCTCGATCTCTTCCGGGTCCGGAAGCCAGTTGTTGCCTGGATCGAGGCGGTATGGTACGCTTACCGCCTCCTGTCGGGCGACAAGTGCGGTGTAGAGCGGATAACCGGGAGAGGGGCAGAGTACCTCATCGCCGGGATTCAGGATAGCCGTACAGAGAAGATCGGCAGCCTCGGTAGCTCCGGATGTGATGATGATCTCTTCTGCGGATGTCACGATCCGCCGTTCCGAGGCCTCGCGCGATATCGCTTCGCGAGCTGTGGCGATGCCGCATGACGATGTATAGCTGTTGCATCCTTCCCTGAGGGCCGTAATGCAGGCTTCGGTAAGAGCGGGCGGCGGATGGAATCCGTAAAGGGTCGGGTCGCCGATATTGAGCGAGGTGACCGGTTTGCCGGCGGCAGCGCTCTCTTCTGCAAGAGCGGCGAGGTTGAGAATTGCGTAGTGGTAGTTCTGAACACGTCTTGCGGCATGATTTCCAGGGGTGTTCGGTTGTACCGGCATCGTTCTGTACGGCAGATGGTCTGGTGATGAAGATGGCTCAGCGCCAGCCGAATATTGCCGTTCCGACGCGGATAAGTGTGGCTCCCTCCGCTATGGCAGCTTCGAAATCCTGGCTCATGCCCATGGAAAGCTCCGTCAGTGTCGACGGATCGGGCGCGATTTTTTTGAGATCGTCGAGAAGACGGCTCAGACTGCGGAATTCGTAACGGGCAAGAGCCGGATCGGGGGATGCTATGGTCATGAGTCCCCGCAGCGTGCAGTTCGGGAGCATGAAGAACGACGGCGCCTGCCGGAGAAGCTCTTCGGGTTTAAGTCCGTATTTCGAGGTTTCTCCCGAGGTGTTCACTTCAAGCAGGTAATCGGCCTGAAGATTTTGCCGGACGGCCCTTCCGGAGAGTTCCTCTGCGGTTGAGAGCTTGTCTATGCCGTGAATCAGCACCACTTTGCCGATAATCGAGCGTACCTTGTTCGATTGCAGGTGCCCGATGAAATGCCAGCGGATAGGCTGGTTTTCAAGAAGAGGATCTGATTCCTTATCGAGAAATTCCTGCATGTAACTTTCCCCGAAATCAATCTGCCCGGCATCGAACGCCTCTCTGATGCGGGATGCCGATTTGGTTTTTGAGACAGCAAGCAGCGTTACCGTTGCCGGGTCTCTGCGAGCTTTCAGGCAGGCATGGGCGATGCGCTGCCTGATCGCATCAAGATTTTCGGTGATTGATTCCATGTGAGGCGGGCTCCTATGGCTGTACCGTGGCTGTGATGGATTTGATGATCACCGGTTGCAGCGGATTGTCGTTGAAGTCTGTTTCGACGACGGCAATCGCATCGACCACATCCAGACCGGTTTCTACGATACCGAAAACCGTGTATTGACCGTCAAGAAATGCGTTGTCGGTGTGGTTGATGTAGAACTGACTGCCGGATGAGGCTTTTTCAGGATTGTTGTCGCGCGCTGCGGCGAGTGTGCCTTTTTTGTTGGCATGCCTGATTTCGGCAGGAATGCGGTATGATGGTCCGCCGGTGCCGTGGAGCATCCGCTTTTCGTCATGGCGGGAGAGCGGGTCGCCGGTCTGGATCATGAAATCCTCTATGACTCGGTGAAAGCGTATGCCGTCGTAATAGTTTTCAGCGACAAGTTTTTTGAAGTTGTCCCGGTGCAGCGGGGTATCGTCGAAGAGGCTTACGGTGATATTGCCGAGTGTCGTTTCGATAAGGAAGGTTTCTGGCATGGTTTCGTTTTTTTACGTGTTGATCGGTAAATGGTCAGCGGCTTCCCGACAGCTGCCAGAGGGTTCTCTGGGCAAGTGCCGCTCCGGTTGATCCGGGGTAGTCTGCAACGATTTTTTTATAGAGTTCAAGCGCTTTTTCACGCTTTCCGCTATCGAGATAGTTGTCGGCGGCATTGAAGGCGTATTGAGCTTTAAGTGCTTTGTTTTCGGCTTTTTCCGCAGCTTTTTCATACGCTGCAGCTGCTTGAGCAAACGCTTTCTTTTTCGCGTGGCAAGCTCCGGTACCGGCAAGGACAGCGGCTGAAAGATCCTTGTTTTTTATCGAAATACCGTCGTAAACTGCGAGTGCGGAGTCGGGTTGACCGAGCAGGTAGTATGCGTTTGCCAGCAGCAGTGATGCCATGCTGCCGCTTGGAGTGCTTCCATGTTTTCCGGAGATGCTTTTCAGGCCTGCATTGCCGGATGTCCCGTCAATAGCCTTGCGGTACTCTCCGCGGTCGAGAAGCGGAGCTATTTTTGAAAGCTGCATCGAGGCTTCCTGCTCTGCTGCTTTCTGCTGGTTCAGCCAGAAGGCGGTTCCTCCGCCGAGTGCAATGATGAGAACCAGGGCGCCGATCAGTACGTTTTTATATTTGATGATAATATAGAGGAGATTATCGGCGGCATCAGGTTTCATCGGTTCCTGGTTAGACTCTTTTTGCATCTGGTTCATGTTCATGGTGTAAGTTGCAATCCGGCTTTCTGCCGGCAATTGGTTTAATGGCAAGGTTGCGCTGTCTGAAAAAAAACAGAGTACAACGGTTTGGAACCTACGCAAGTTTGCATGAATTTCAAAATAGTTGCATCTCCCCACAGATGCCCGCATCGAAAGCGGTTAGAACCGTTCAAGCCTGAACATCGCTGAAGCGTTTTCTGCAATGCGGTTTGCGGTCTCTTTCAGACCGGTTTTTTTTATTTCGGCAATTGCTTCCGTTACCAGCCGCACGTTGGACGGATTGTTTCTTTTTCCTCTGAAGGGTACCGGACTCAGGTATGGAGAGTCGGTTTCGGTCAGGAGATGTTCAATGGGTACTTCCCTGATTACATCGGGCAGAAGCGAGCGTTTGTAGGTAACCGTGCCGGGAATGGAAAGCATGAACCCGAGCCTTATGCAGCGCCCGGCAATTGCGCAGTCGCCCGAAAAACAGTGCATGACTCCTCGTTGCGACGAGTGTTTCTCCTCTTCGAGAATGGCCAGCAGATCATCCCATGCATCGCGGCAGTGGATGACGACCGGCAGGTCGAGTTTTTCCGAGATCTGCAGCATTGCGCGGAAAGCTTCCTGCTGGCGCGCGCGGTCGCAATCGGGGTAGTGGTAATCGAGTCCGGTTTCGCCTATCGCTACCACTTTTGGAGATGAGGCAAGTTCAGCGAGTTCATCGAAAATGGTTTCGGGAAGAGGATGGGAGGTTTCGTGCGGGTGAAGGCCGACATTGGCATGGATCATCGGATGTGCAGCAGCAAGGGCGATAGATTTTCTGCTTGTTTCGAGATCGATTCCCGGATCCACGAGCAGCGAAATGTCCTCACGGATCATCTGCCGGATGACGGCGTCACGGTCTCCGTCAAATTCCGGAAACGAGAGATGACAGTGGACATCAACGTACATGGTTTTCGGCTTTCGCATCGGGTTCGGGGAAAATCCTGTTATGCAGGAGGATAAGCATGCATGCGCCGATGGTGATGGCGGAGTCGGCTACATTGAATATCGGCCAGAGCGATACCCACGATCCCATGATGGTACCCTGATAAAGGTCGAAATGGATGAAGTCGATAACCCTGCCGACCGTGAGCCGGTCGATAAGGTTGCCGATGCCTCCCCCGAAAATGAGCGAAAAGGGAAGCAGAAAGAGGGTCTTGCGGTTTCCTGATTTCAGTACGTAGAGGGCTATCATGAGCGATATGCTCCCTACCAGCAGGATCATGATCGCCTGGGAGGCGAATTCGACTCCGAACGCTATGCCGTTGTTTTCGGCATAGGTGAGTTTCAGCCAGTCCGGGATAATGGTGACGGTGCCGCGGTCGCGGAGAAACAGGACGGCAAGTTTTTTTGTGAACTGGTCAAGAAGCACAACTACGGAGGCAAAGGTGAAAAACCATTTCATGAGCTGCGGAAAATTATCGTAAGGTTGCTGAAGTTGCGGTTAACGCTTTCGGAAGAAAAAAGGTTTTATGTTCCCGTTTCAATGTGACGGATCAGCTGTGTTCTGACCTCCTCAACCGGCATGATTTCGCCAGTCCAGAGTGTAAAGGAGCGGGCAGCCTGCCCGATCAGCATTTCGATGCCCGTTATCGTTTTCGCTCCGGCGAGCTCTGCTGCACGGAGCAGCGGAGTGCGGAGGGGATTGTACACCATATCGTAAACGATCTGGCTGTCGTGCAGCAGATTCTTTTCAAGCGGTACGATGCAGCTGACGTCGTCGTCGGTTCTTCCCCGGGTTCCGATTGGAGTGGCATTGACAATGACGCGGCTGCTTCCGAAGTGCTCTCTTGTGCTGTTTTTCCCTGTATGGAGGTCGTCGAGGAGGCAGATCGAAATGGTCTCTTTGTGGTCGTAGCTTTCAAGCATGCGAATTGCCTTGAAAAGGTCTCTGACAAAAAGATAGATGATCGAGGGCTTAAAATAACGCCTGAATGCTTCGATGGCCGCCAGAGATGCTCCTCCCGATCCGAAAACGGAGACAGGCATGCCTGCAATGCTGTCGCGGCAAGAAAGCAGGGGAGCGGCAAAGCCTTCGATGTCGGTGTTGTATCCGGTCAATTTTCCGTCGACGTTGACAATGGTGTTAACCGCCCGGATGGAGGCGGCTTCCTCTGCCAGATGGTCAAGCAGGGGCACGACATCCTGTTTATAGGGAATGGTAACGTTGAAACCGGCAATGCCGAGAGCCCTCGCTCCCCGCAGGGCATCGTCGAGCCGTTGCGGTTCGGCGATATTGAAAATGGTATAGATAAACGGAAGCCCGAGCAACTCGCATGCGGTGTTGTGGATAAGCGGTGACCACGAGTATCCGACATTTCTGCCGATAAGGCCGAGGATTTGCTTTGAGGGCTTCATGCCGCGTGTATTCAGAAGGGTCGCGTTCAGGAAATACCGAGCATTTTTCTTACCGCATCCTGCTGGTAAAGTTCCGGAAACGTGCTCTGGAAGAGCTGCTTTTTGTCAGGGTCTATCTTGAACGCTTTGCTGAGAGCCTTGAGCGTACTGAGTTTGTCGCCCATGGCAAAATATGCCGCCGCGATTTCAAAGTGCGCATCGGCCGAGTAAGGCTGCAGCTTGAGCGACTGATGGAGCGCTTCGATGGATTCATTGAGCATGTCGTTTTCGCGCAGGACCATGGCGTAGTCGAGCCAGATCTGCGGGTTGTCGGGTTCGAGGCGGATAATCTCCTTATAGGTTTCCAGAGAATCGGGAAGCTTGTCGAGATTGTAGGCAATTTCCGCTTTCAGCAGAAGAAATTCTATACTGTCAGGCAGGGTGCGGAGGGCTTCTTCAATAGCCGTAGCCGCTTCTTCGTACTGTTCAAGGGCTTCATAACAGCAGGAGAGCGCAAACCAGGCATCGCAGAAATCGCTGCTGATTTCAAGAGCGCGCAGGTAGTAGATTATGGCTTCGCCGTACTCTTCAAGTTCTTCATAGGCAATGCCGAGATTGTAGAGTGCGTTGAGATCGTCAGGTTCGTATTCAAGGGTTTTCAGGTAGCTTTCTGCCGCTTCCTCTATTTTTCCGGTGATGGCCAGTACATTTGCCCGGTTGTACCATGCGGAACTGAAGTCGTCGGCGATTGCCAGCGACATGTCGTAGGATTCGAGCGCTTCGTCGTACCGTTTCAGTTTGCTGAATACGAGACCCCGGTTGTACCAGGCATTGATATTGTATGGATCGATGTCGAGTGTTTTGTCGTAGCAGTCGATACTCTCCTCGAGTTTGCCGAGAATGTCCTTGCAGTAGGCAAGCTCATACCAGGCATCGGAAAATTCGGGATCGATCAGGAGGCAGCGTTCAAAATCGGATTGCGCTTCGGAGAACCGATCCTTGCGCTGCAGGACTATGCCCCGATAGTAATGAAATTCCCGTTCTATCGACGAATCAACGAATACCTGTTCGAAAATTTCAAGCGCTTCGTCGAATTCACCGGTATTGAAATAGGCAAGGGCCAGATTGAGCTGCATTTCGCCGTCTGCAGGACTGAGCAGGACGGCTTCCTGAAAGGCCTCGAGGGCCTCTGCAAAAAGTCCGTTGAGCGTTCGGCAGTTTCCGAGATGAAACCACGTTTCCGCATTATAGGGCGCAATGATTTCTATACGGCAGGCAACAAGGAGGGCTTCCTGAATGAATCCTTCCTCATTGAGCTGTATGACGAGCTCTATAAGTTCATCGGCATCGTAACGGGTATCGAGATCGTCGAGATCGGGCGGCTCTTTACGCGACAACCCAGATGCATCGTGACGGTCATCATCGAAAAAATCGGGCAGATTCATAAACTGTCGAAAAGAGTTTCAATTATCATCATGCATATCATTCGATAAATATAACAGAATTTTTTAAAGAACAACATCCGCACGTTCCTGCCGCCTGCCCCTTCAGTGTCAGGGGTGATAAAAGCGGTGGATTTTTTCGGCTGTATTTCTGCCTGAAGCCGAAACGAGATCCTCCAGTGAGGCTTCGGAGATGCGTTTCACGGAACCGAAGTGCTGCAGCAGTTTCCGGGCTGTTTTTTCCCCTATTCCGGCGATAGCGGTAAGTTCGGTCTGCAGGGTTCGCTCTGAACGAAGCTTTCGGTGATAGGTAACGGCAAAACGATGGGCTTCGTCGCGCAGCTGCTGCAGCATCCTGAGCGCCGGAGAGGTTTTGGGAAGATTGAACGGATCGCTGACATGGGGGAGAAATATCTCTTCAAGACGTTTTGCCAGTCCGATGACCGGTATGTTCAGACCTGATTCGGCCAGTATGCGGTGGGCGATATTGACCTGCCCCTTTCCTCCGTCGACCACAATGAGGTCCGGAAACGGGAGTTCTTTTGAAAGGGAGCCGGTGTAGCGTCGGTTCAGCACCTCTTCCATTGCGGCATAGTCGTCCGAACCTTCAATGGTTCTGAGCCTGAATTTGCGGTATTCGGATTTTTTCGGTTTGCCGTGTACAAAACAGACCATGGAGCTGACGTAGTCCGTACCCTGAAAATGGGAGTTATCGAAGCATTCGATCCGTTCCGGCGGCTTTTCCAGGTGGAGCAGCTCCCGGAGATCGTTCAGTCCGGCATGCTCTCTTGCCGCTTCTCCCCGTTTCTGTTTCTGGATCAGATACTCTTCGAGATGATGGCGGGCGTTCCGGTGGCACATGTCGAGCAGATGGGCTTTTTCGCCGATCTGCGGCACGACGATCCGTATTGCGGTTTTGCGTCCCGGTTCCGCCTGTTTTTTTGCCGCGACAACGCTTTTCAGCGTTTCCTCGTTTTCGGCCAGAAGCGTATGCTGCAGAAGTATTTCGTCGGGAATGGTGTCAATCGTTTCGAGATAGTAATTTTCCGCAGCTTTGGCCAGCAGCCCGGTTTCGGTTTCGCCTCCGGTATTGTTCATGTAGATACGCTGCGATCCGAGCAGCTTGCCTTCGCGGATTTTGAAGATCACGGCACAGGCGTCGTCTGCTCCGGCAGCAAGGGCAAGTACGTCGCGATCGGCACCGTCGGGGCTGACGACCTTCTGCCGTTCGGCGTAGCGTTTCAGGCTGTCAAGCTGAGAGCGGATTTCGGCGGCGGCTTCAAATTTCAGCTCGGCGGCATGTTCGTGCATTTTTTCCGTGAGGGATCGGATGAGAGCGGACGTTCTGCCTTTCAGAAGCCTGACGACCTCCTCGATCATCTGCCGATAGTCAGCTTCGCTCTGAAGCCCTTCGCAGGGGCCCTTGCATTTATGAATGTGATAGTCGAGGCAGACCCTGAATTTACCTGCCGCGATGCTCTCTGCGGTGAACCGATGTTTGCAGCTTCTGAGGGGAAAAATGGAGCCGATGAGATCGAGAATGAGGCGGAGCTGCCCCGCTTCGGTATAAGGACCGAACCAGATCGACCCGTCCCGTTTTACGTACCGGCTGAGAAAAATCCGGGGGAACAGCTCATTGGTTATGACCAGATAGGGGTAGGTTTTGTCGTCCTTGAGGTTGACGTTGTAACGGGGTTTAAGCTCCTTGATAAGATTGTTTTCAAGGATGAGCGCCTCGACTTCCGAAGAGGTGATAATGACCTCCAGATCGGCGATGTGGCCAACCATAACCAGGGTTTTGCCGTAGAGCTGCCGGGAGTCGCGGAAATAGGAGCGGACCCTGTTTCTGAGATTTTTTGCCTTGCCTACATAGATCACTTTTCCGGAAGCGTTCCGGAACTGGTACACCCCGGGGGAGGTCGGCAGGGTTGCGATTTTTTCAGTGACGGAGCTGTTTTCTCTCTCTGGCACGGTATTGCTGGCCTTCTTTTTATCGGTTGACAGAGGTTTTTCTTCCGGAAAGGTAACAATAAAAAAGGCGCGGTTGGTTCCGCGCCTTTTTTATGCAATAAACAGAAGCAGTTCTCAGTGGGCAGAAGCTTCTCCGGCTCCTTTCGGGTACCTCAGGCTGTCGACCAGCTCCTGGATCTCCTGGGGAGGTGCAGGGGTGATGCGCGAAACGACAAAGCTCACGGCAACGTTTATCAGCATGCCGAGAGTTCCGATGCCTTCCGGCGACATCCCGAACCACCAGAATTCCGGCTTGTTCATGTCGGGGTTGATGAACTTGAAGTAGACGATGTAGGCCGCAGTGAATATCAGGCCGGAGAGCATGCCCGAGATGGCTCCCTCCTTGTTCATTCTCTTGGAGAAGATGCCGAGAATGATGACCGGGAAGAAAGAGGCAGCGGCAAGACCGAAGGCGAAGGCCACCACTTCGGCCACGAAGCCCGGAGGGTTGATGCCGAAGTATCCGGCAACCACGATGGCAACGCCGACCGCGATGCGGGCGTACATCAGTTCGCCTTTTTCGCTGATGTTCGGATTGATCTGCTTTTTGATGAGATCGTGCGAAATCGAGGTCGAAATGACCAGCAGGAGGCCCGCTGCCGTCGAGAGCGCCGCGGCAAGGCCGCCGGCGGCCACCAGAGCGATCACCCAGTTAGGCAGGTTGCCGATTTCCGGGTTGGCGAGCACCATGATGTCCTTGTCGATGAAGAGCTCGTTGGTGTTGTCCGTGGGCTTGTTCGACATGAGAAGTTCTCCGTGCTGCCCTTTTTCCTTGGTGAATTCCGGTTTTTTGCCTTCAAACGGATCTCCGCCGCCGGCGTTTTTACCGGTGTACTGGATTTTGCCGTCGTTGTTTTTGTCCATCCAGGCAAGCAGGCCGGTTTTTTCCCACTTTTTGAACCAGCCGGGCATGTCGGTGTAGCTGTTGTTGCTGACGGTCTGGATCAGGTTGAGGCGGGCGAAGGTTGCGATTGCAGGCGCCGTGGTGTAGAGCAGGGCGATGAAGATAAGCGCCCATCCGGCAGAGATGCGTGCGTCACGGACTCTCGGCACGGTGAAGAAGCGGACGATAACGTGCGGCAGACCTGCTGTACCGACCATAAGGGCAACGGTAATGGCAAACACGTCGATCATGGGTTTAGAGCCGGTTGTGTAGGCCGCAAACCCGAGTTCGTTATGAAGATTGTCAAGCTTGTCGAGCAGGTAAACGCCGTCAGTGCCTGCGCCGCCCATGCCGAACTGAGGAATGGGATTGCCGGCGATCATGATGGAAAGGAAGATGGCGGGAACCATGTACGCGAAAATCAGTACCCAGTACTGGGCAACCTGGGTGTAGGTGATGCCTTTCATGCCTCCGAGCACCGCATAGAAGAAGACGATGCCCATGCCGAGCAGGATGCCGGTGTTGATATCGACTTCGAGAAAGCGGGAGAACACCACGCCGACGCCGCGCATCTGGCCGGCGACATAGGTGAAGGAGACGAAGATCGCGCAGATAACGGCCACCGTACGCGCTACGTTGGAGTAGTAGCGGTCGCCGACGAAGTCGGGAACGGTGAATTTGCCGAACTTTCTCAGGTAAGGAGCGAGCAGAAGCGCGAGCAGCACGTAACCGCCTGTCCAGCCCATCAGGTAAACAGAACCGTCGTAACCCATGAAGGAGATAAGACCGGCCATCGAGATGAAGGACGCCGCCGACATCCAGTCCGCAGCGGTTGCCATGCCGTTGATGATAGGCGGA
Source organism: Pelodictyon luteolum (assembly GCA_020721225.1). Lineage (GTDB taxonomy): Bacteria > Bacteroidota > Chlorobiia > Chlorobiales > Chlorobiaceae > Chlorobium > Chlorobium luteolum_C. The sequence continues at coordinate 40,951 of DYNE01000008.1, forward strand.
ACGCCTGCGCCGGCAACGTAGAATTCCTTTGTAGAGCCCGCTTTTGCCCATATCGCAATTGCGATATAGATCAGAAACGTAGCGCCTACGATGATATACGTCCACGTTTGTACATCCATAGTCGTAATACTGTTAAGGTTGAAGAAAATTGGTGAAAACGGTTCAGGAAAATCACTCCTCGCGGACGTCGAATTTCCTGTCGAGACTGTTCATCAGGCCTACATAGACGAAGATGAGCAGGACGAAAATGTAGATCGATCCCTGCTGGGCAAACCAGAATCCGAGCTTGAATCCGAAGATCTTGATGGCGTTGAGCGGCTCGACGAGCAGGATGCCGAACCCGTAGGATACCACAAACCAGGCGATGAGCAGGCCGATCAGGTACCCGAGGTTGATTTTCCAGTACTCCTGGAGTTTTCCTTTTTCCATGGTTTGAAATGTTTAATTGTTGTGCGTTGGCAAGAATGAGAAATCTGACATTATAAATGAAAGTTACGGAAAAGATTTGCAGTATAATAGTTCATAATTGTTACGTATTTCTGCGCAGCCGATGCATTCCGTCGTGTATCCATGTCGTTCATCTCATGTCGTTCCGGCTCAGGCCGAAAAAACATGTATTATTTTCGGGGGGGTGAAAAAAAAGCCGCAGTCGCCTGCGGCTTTTTTTGTTCAGGCAAGCTGCGGTTTAGAAGCTGACCGTAGCTACGAGTTCGGTACGGAGTCTGCTGTAGTTGTCTTCGCAACAGCCAAAGTCACCACCAAGAGCCCAGTAACGGACAATCGGGGTCAGGCTGAAGCTGCCCATAGCGGAATCGTACACCTTGTAGTTGTACTGCGCCCAGACGAAGAGGTTGTCGTAATCGTCATCGTATCCGTCTGTTTTGTCGTCGGTGTGGTTGTAGTCAACCCAGGCCGTGAACGGACCATATTCGCCTTTCAGGCGGAGCAGATAGCCGCTATAATCCACATCGGCGCCAACCAGATAAGAAGTTTCGGTTACTCCTGGTGTTGCTGGATTATCACCATAAACAACTGCATCAGCATCGTCATCATCAGCAGCGGTATAGAAGCCGCTTACGCCGATTTTGGCTTTGCCGGCAGGTATGGTTACGTTAGCACCAAAGACGTACGGAGTTACGTTATGATATACAAGACCGTCGAGGTTGGTGAGACCGATGATCGCCTGAGGTTCGACGGTGACATTGCCGATGTTTGTTTTGTAGCTCAAATGCAGCGCGTAGCCGTCGTTAAAGAGGCCATCGCCTTCATTGTAAGAGTCATCCTTGATGTCGTTATCGAGTACGATAAGCGTACCGTTCAGTTCACCGGGGCCGATTTTCGTGCCATAGTTCAGGCCGAAGATGCGGTCCATGTTGTAGGTGCCTATCGGCTGATCGCCTATGCCGATGGCTCCGAGACCGACAGTGGTCGGGATCGGGTACATCGCAAGATCGAAAATCGGATTGTTTGCTGCGTTAAGCGGAAGGCGGCCAACCATGTAGTGGCTGTCCTCCATCATACGTCCAAAGTAGAAGTTGGAGATGTCGATTTCGCCATCTTCTGTGTTGTTCTCGGATACCGTGTTCCATCCGCCGGCAGCATTGTCGCTGGTGAGCATGGCTTTGAAGAAGTAGCCGCTGCCGAGGTCTGCCGAAGCTTTCAGGCGAACGCGGTAAGCGAAGTTGAGGTCATCTTCATTGTTTTCATAGCTGCCGTACTCTACGTCTTCGAACTGGCCTCTCAGGCGAATCGAAGCGTCACCGCCGAATTTCACTTCTGCAGTTGCAGGCGATGCGTAGCCCAGTACCGCAAACATCGCGGCAAGCGATAGCATTTTTTTCATAATGTTTTTCTCTGTTAGGTTATGTGTGCTTTGTCGGTGAAAAAAATCCGAAAAAAGACTCTCTGCCTGGTCAGGGCAGCTTCTTTATTATGAGAAAAAAGAACAAGTGTGGTTTTTGTAAAGCTTTAAGTTAAAAAAATACAAGCAAAAACGCAAAAAGTTATTATTTGCCCATAAGTGATATCTTTAACTATATGGTTATATAATAATTGTTAATACGGAACAATGCAAATTTATTTTTCACTGTGGGGGGGCAGATCGTCGAAATTGGTAACGTTGTACAGTTTCACGAGATGCCGTATGTGCTCGGGTACGAGGACGTCGAGTCGTTCAGGGGTGTAATGTCTGACGAAGAAGTAGTTTCTCAGTGCGTGGATGTCGATGGAGTATCGGGCGAATTCGATGCCTCTGGGTCCTTTTTTTGCCTTGAGCGCGCTGAGCAGCTTGCCGAAAAAGAGCGGCATGGAGCGCCTGTCGCCAAGCAGGTGCGGCTGCAGGATGGGCCCGATGGTCGGTTGTATCGATGCCTTGACGGCTCCGAAGCTGTCGCCGCTTCCGGTTTCGGGTCTGACGGAGATATCGTTTTTTACCAGATCGAACAGTTTTTTTCCTTTATCGGTACGAATCAGAATCCACTGCTCTTTGCCGTCAGCGGTATAGGGCGCTCCGAAATATCCTACGGTAATGTCCGCGAGGCTGTTGATGTAGTCGAAGCAGCTCATGCAGCTGTTCGAGAAGACGCCGACTTTGAGTACTGCGGCGGGAAGACTGAAAAACGGAATCTTTTCGACTTTTCCGGTCGAGTGCACGATGTGCACCTTGTAGTCCTGCATGAATTCGAAGTTCAGCACGGTATCGGGAGAGCGGCTGATATGGCGGAATACCCATTTCAGGTGGGCCGGTTCGAGGTTGTCCGTGCAGGGTATGCCGACGACAAGCAGTTCGATGCCGTCGAGCCAGGGGTGCGTTGCGGCAAAGTCTCTCAGAACATGCACATGGCATGATGCGCCGACAACCAGCAGTTTTTTCGCCTTATTTTTCCAGGCCGTATGCAGTGCCTGAAGCACCGGAGAGAGCACCGGTTTATTGCCCCTTGCGGCATGAATCTCTTCCGCAGTTGTTGCCAGAACCGCTTTCGGCTGAAAGGTCGTGCCCTGGAGGGTTACGACCCCGTCAACAAGACCTGTCTGAAGCGCTTTCGTTGAAATAGCGGTAATTATGCCGCTCCATTGAGCGCCTTCGAGCGGTTTTTTCATGACTGCGTTAAAGCGTTCACGAGAGATGCCGAAGCGCAGTTCATCGGCATTGTGCATGTTTCTGGTTCTGCCGAACAGCCTCTCTTCATGAGCTCCAAGCCATCCGGTATTGAATACGCAGCTTTTCAGGCTCTCTGCTGTTGCCCATGCATTGCCCATGCAGAGCCCGCAGCGGCTGCACAACGGCTCGTCAAATCTCGGATTTTCAAGTTTCGGTGGTGGATTCATAGAAGAGTAGGCATACTGAAAAAAATAAAGGGCAAAATAGGGATTCTCAAGCGACACTCCAACAGAATAGGTTTTTCGTGCCTTGTTTATTTTGTTTATTGAATCTGCCTCGTGAACGATTTGGAGATCGTTATCCGTTCATTTGCGCATTAATTCAGGGTTCATTCATCATTGTCAGTCTCGTATGTCAAAGGTTACACTCAGAGTCAGCGCTCTTTGCGTTCAGCATGATCGAGTGCTGCTTATCGAGCATAAAAGTTTCGCTCCGGACGATCCGGCCCTGCCCGACCGGTACTGGATTCTTCCCGGCGGAGGCGTCGAGCGGGGTGAAACTGTCGATGAAGCGCTTAAACGGGAGATGATGGAGGAGACCGGGCTCGAATGCGAGGTTGGCCCGCTTTTGTTCATCAAAGAACTGCTCTATCCTTTCCCTGGTTCATGCCGGCCGGGAGGCAGGCATCATTCGGTTTCGCTCGGATTTCATTGCAGGGTTACGGGAGGAGAGCTGATAACGGGCAGAGATCCCGAATATGGCGACGATGAACAGATGATCATAGAGGTGAAGTGGGTTCCATTCGATGAGCTGCATGGGTTCGAACTCTATCCGCCGTTTTTGAAGGAGTATCTTTTTGCTCATCGCAACGGCAGTTTCAGCGATACGGTACCGGAGTTTTATGATTCAAGCCGTTGAAATTGAAGATGTTGGCCGTGTGCGGTGAGCGGTGAGCTGCTTTCCGGCACACCGCTCACCGCTCACAATTCTTTTATAAATCCACGATCATGCCGATGGTGCTGTAGCTTTCGGGGCGGTAGAAGTACATGCCGTGACGGCTCATGCCTGAAAAATAGTTATAGGCAACTCTTACCCGGTCCATACCGAGAGCGGTGAGGCGCATGCCTGCCTGCAGATTCCAGGTTCCGCGGTATCCTTTGGTTTCTCCGTCCGCATCTCCTCTCCAGATCGGCAGCAGTTTGAAGTCGGCTGCAAGGTAGGTGTTGCCAGGCGTGGACACTTCGGCTCCGGCCTGGAAGGAGTGCGGGCTGATGTTGTCGGGAATGGTGTGCCAGAGGTACTGGTAGCCGGCATAAACGCGGTGTTCGGGCGAACTGAGCGCTATGGTGAGGTTGACGAACTCTCTGCTGAAGGTGAACGGCACCACGAAAGGACCTTCCTGAATCCACTCTCCGTTTTCATCGGTATGGCCATCCTCGAAGTGCGAGGAGATATGGCTCAGCCGCAGTCTTGCGCTGAGTTCATCGAAGGGCAGGGTACCGGTTTCGACGGTTTTTTTCCAGGTGGCATTGATACCGAAAAGGTAGTCGATGGTATCGACGGGAAATTTGAAGTTATCGGACGTGTTCAGCCGGGAGAACGTTCCGAAATCAACGCCGACGGCAAAAGTCCTGTTATCGTTCTGGTAAATATCGGCAGAGGTGCCGATGTCGAGCTGCAGCGCATCTTCGGAGAGCATGGGCATGACGGCGATTCGCGGCTCTGTCGGGTCGGCAAGCAGCGGTTTGAAGAGCGTATTGAGGGTCGGGTTGAGCAGGGGTTCGGCCGATGCCGTTCCGCAGGCTGCGGCACAGATTGCCGCCGTGATGAAGCATACCTTTTTAAGGAAATTTTTCTGTTTCATGGCGCTCGATGATGGTTTATGGTTCAGGTTGAGAGTATTGTTCATGATATCGGTGTTATCCGGCAAGCAGCGTCTGCAGGACAGCCATGCGAACGGCGACACCGTTCGTGACCTGTTCAAGCAGCATGCTTTTCGAGTACCCGGGAGGTTGTATCCGGTCGGCTACGTTGTTGGATATTTCGATCTCCCTGTTGATGGGACCCGGATGGAGAACCAGAAGATGTTTGCGTACTCTTTCGAGGCGTTCGTCGTTGAGCCCGAAGTGCGTGGAGTACTCTTCAAGCGATGGGAGGTACCCTCCGGTTGCCCGTTCAAGCTGCAGCCGGAGTACAAGAGCGGCATCCGCCCATTCGATGGCCTTGTCGAGATCGGTGAATATGCTGACTCCGAGGTGCGAGGTATCGGAAAAAAGCAGGGTGGCCGGGCCGCAGACAGCGACATTGGCGCCAAGAGTTTTCAGACCGAAAATATTTGAGCGGGCTACCCGGCTGTGCAGTACATCGCCGAGAATGACGATGTTGAGTCCCTTTACCGCACCGAAGTGTTCGCGAAGCGTGAAAATGTCGAGCAGTGCCTGCGTCGGGTGTTCGTGAGAGCCGTCGCCTGCGTTGATGACGGTTTTTGCGGTAATGCCGGCGATGAAATCTGCGGCTCCTGACGATGCATGCCTCAGTACGAAGGCGTCAACCTGCATGGCTTCAAGGTTTCTGATGGTGTCGCCGAGAGATTCTCCTTTGCTGACACTGCTTCCGGATGCACTGAAGCTCAGGGTGCTTCCGCCGAGATGGCGGGCGGCTATATCAAAAGAGAAACGGGTACGAGTGGAGTTCTCGAAAAAAACCAGTGCGATGCGTTTGTTCTGCAGCGTGACGGAAAATGATGGATCGGGGGTAACCAGTCTCTTTTTGAATACAGCTGCCAGGTCGAGCAGCGTATGGATGTCACCGGCCGGAAGGTTGCATAATCCGGTAAGGTTTTTCAATTTTTCAGTGCTTTGTATGGTTGGTTTCAGAATTTTATCGAAGTTACAAAAAAAATGTTGATCGGTAATAGCCGGAGTCTTATGATATGAAAAGCTGTATAGAAACGATTGTTAACGGTTTTCGGTTATGCATGAAATGTCGATAGCCCTCTCCATTGTCGATGCTGTTGATGCGCAAGCCCGTGTCGAGGGCGCGGGGAGAATTTCGAGGGTGGAACTCGTTATCGGTCGTCTGGCCGGTATCGAGCCTGAGTCGCTGCGGTTCTGTTTTCCTGCCGCGGCGACGGGTACTCTTGCCGAGGGTGCCGAGCTGGATATCGAGGAGATTGCCGCCGTTGCCGTTTGCGGAGCGTGCGGATTCCGGTTTTCCGTCACGTTTCCGGTGGCGGAGTGTCCTGAGTGCAGGTCGCTGAGGATAAGTGTGGTTTCGGGAGAGGAGTTCGTTATTCGGTCAATCACTATTGAAGAGGGAGATTAAAAAAATGTGCGATACATGCGGATGCGGGTCGGATGCTGATGCCGTAATACGCAGACCCGGTCAGGGGAGCGGACATCATCATGATCATGACGGGCATGATCATCACCACGGGCATGATCACGATCGCGGACATGACCACGATCACCATCATGAGCGCAGGGAGAGAAAGATCGGAATGGAGCAGGATGTGCTTCAGCAGAACAACCTTCTTGCCGAAAGAAATCGCGGCTATTTTGAGGCAAAAAATATTGTAGCCCTGAATTTTCTGAGTTCGCCGGGTTCAGGGAAGACTTCCCTGCTCGAGAAAACCATTCCGCAGTGCAAGGGGAAGTTTTCTGTGGCGGTGATAGAAGGCGACCAGCAGACCACCAACGATGCCGATCGCATCCATGCGCTCGGCGTGCCGGTTGTTCAGGTCAATACGGGCACCGGCTGCCATCTCGATGCCCTCATGATAAACCGTGCTCTGAAAGAGCTCGCTCCCGAGGCGAACTCGCTGCTTTGTATCGAGAACGTAGGCAATCTTGTCTGTCCGGCCCTTTTTGATCTGGGAGAGGCGATGAAAGTTGTCGTTATCAGCGTTACGGAAGGCGACGACAAGCCGCTGAAGTATCCATATATGTTTCATGAGGCGGATGTCTGCATTCTCAACAAAATCGATCTGCTCCCTTATGTGGAGTTTGATGCCGCAGTGTGCCGGGAAAACGCCATGCGGGTAAGCCACGATATCGAGTGGTTCGATCTGTCTGTAAGAACCGGTGAGGGCCTGGATGCCTGGCTGGCCTGGCTTGAACGAAAAATGGCGAAGCGCTGAAGGAGATGTATCCTGATGGTACCCGTCGTATCAGGATTACGGTAAACGGTATCGTGCAGGGGGTGGGGTTTCGTCCTTTTGTTTACCGTCTTGCCTGTACGCGATCGATACAGGGGTTTATCAGGAACACCCCTTCGGGAGTCGTGATCGAGGCTCAGGGAGCGGGGGAGACGCTCGAAGGGTTTCTCACGGAAATTGAGCGCCATCCGCCTCCGCTTGCAAGAATCACGGCTCTGGAGACCGTTTCCGTTTCCTGTGAGCCGTGCTCCTGTTTTGAGATCGATCTCTCTGTTCATGGTCACGAGGTTGAAACGTTGATCCCGCCGGATATAGCGCTTTGCGAAAGCTGCCGCAGTGAGCTTTTCGACTCGCGGAACCGGCGGTTCCGTTATCCGTTCATCAATTGCACTGATTGCGGACCGCGATACACGATCGTCGAGAGCATTCCCTATGATCGTCCGTTTACCTCCATGAAGGGGTTTCCCTTATGTCCGGATTGCGCGGAGGAATATCGGGATCCCCTTGACAGGCGTTTTCACGCTCAGCCCAATGCATGCCCCGTATGCGGTCCGGCAGTTATGCTTCTGGACTCTTCCGGAAATCGCCTTGCTGCCGACAGGGTTATACGGGAGGCTTCTGCCATGCTCAAGGCGGGAAAGATTGTTGCCGTGAAAGGTGTGGGGGGGTTTCATCTCGCTGTCGATGCCCGTAACGGGAGTGCAGTTCAGCGCCTCAGGGATCGGAAGGCGAGGGAGGAGAAGCCTTTTGCCGTGATGATGCGCGATCTTGCATCGGTGCGGCAGATCTGCGTTGTCGGAAGCGATGAGGCGGCGGCACTCCGTTCTGCGGAAGCGCCCATAATGCTGCTTGAAAAGAGTGCCGGATTCCCTCTGCCGGAGATAATCGCTCCCGGAAACGACCGTCTTGGCGTGATGCTTCCCTATTCGCCGCTTCACGCCCTGCTGCTCGAAGAGGGACCTGACATGGTGGTGATGACAAGCGCCAATTGCAGCGATGAACCGGTGCTGCATGACGATGCCGATGCGGTTCTGAGGCTTGTTGGCATTGCGGATGCTTTTCTGGTGCATAACCGTCCGATTCTGCAGAAGTGCGATGATTCGGTTGCGATTCACCTTTCGGGAGCGCTTCGCCTTTTCAGGCGCAGCAGGGGCTATGTACCCGCTCCGGTTTTGCTCGATGAGGATGGTCCGCCACTGCTTGCGACAGGAGGAGAGCTGAAAAATACCCTTTGTCTCCTGCACGGCCGAAACGCGATTCTGAGTCAGCATCTCGGCGATATGAAGAATTTCGAAACGTGGCAGTTTTTCACGGATGCGGCACGGCATCTGCAGGAGCTGTTCCGTACCAGTCCGGAGCTTGTCGTGCATGATCTGCACCCGGATTATCTTACTACCCGATGGGCATCGATGCAGCCTCTTCCGCTGCTTGGCGTACAGCATCATCATGCCCATCTTGCCGCCTGTCTGGCCGAGAACGGGGAGCACTCTCCGGTTATCGGCCTTGTGCTTGACGGTACGGGATATGGCCCGGACGGCACCATATGGGGAGGCGAAGTGCTGATTGGCGATTGTGCCGGAGTCGAGCGCTTTGCTTCGCTGGAAGCGATGCCGCTTCCCGGTGGAGATGCCGCGATTCTCGAACCCTGGCGAGCAGCTCTGGGTTATCTTTACAGAAGTTGTCCTGAAATTCCGGACCTCCCTTTTCTTCGCGATGTCATGAGCGACGAGGTGACGGAACTGCTTGTGCGAAACCTTCATTGTCCGGAAACTTCAAGTTGCGGACGGTTGTTCGATGTCGTGGCCGCAGTCGCAGGGCTTCGGAACAGGGTTTTTTACGAGGGCCAGTCGGCGGTCGAGCTTATGCAGGCGGCCGGCGGCCGGTTGGGTTCCGGTCGTTTCAGCAGCGGCGTGGAGGTGCGCGATGGACGGCTGGTGATGCTTGTGGCTCCGTTGGTGCGCGACGTAGCTTCTGCTGTTGGAGACGGGATGCTGCCAGGGGAGATCAGCAGGCGTTTCCATCGTACGCTGTGCGATATGCTGCTCGACGTAACCCGAAGGGCATCATCCGCTTCGGGGATATGTACGGTTGCGCTCAGCGGTGGCGTGTTCCAGAATTCGCTGCTTTTTGAAACGCTTGTCGCCGAATTGCAGGCTTCGGGGTACATGGTGCTGACCCATACGGCGGTGCCGTGCAACGATGGAGGACTTTCGTTGGGACAGGCGGTTATCGGCAGGGAATATCTGAAAGGGAGGTATGGGGGGGTAATTTATAATTGATAATGGATAATTGATAATTGATAATGGATAATTGATAATGGATAATGGATAATGGAGAGTGGGGAATTGATAATGGGGAAGGGGGAAAACAGGGTTAAGGAGCTTTCTTTTGCATTTGCGCTTCGTATAATCAAACTTGCTCAGTTTCTGGAGCAGGAGAAAAAAGCTTATGTGCTGAGCAAACAGCTTCTGAGGTCTGGTACTTCCATTGGCGCGCTTGTTCGTGAGGCAGAGCATGCCGAAAGCAGGTCGGATTTTATTCATAAAATGGCGATAGCTCTTAAAGAAGCTAATGAAACTGACTATTGGATCGAGCTTCTTTATCAGTTACAAATCCTTGAAAGGGAGGGTTTTGATTCAATAAAATCCGACGTCGTAGAATTACTGAAACTCCTGACAGCCATAATCAAATCATCTAAAAAGAAATTGATAATTGATAATGGGTAATGGAAGAGTGGAGAGTGGAAGAATAAGAGGATTAACAGGGTTAATGTGCACTATAAGTCATAATCAGCATAAGGAATTCACCCGTAAGCGATTGAGTTCAATCGTTGTCAATTATCAACTGTCCATTATCTAATTAATAAACATGTGTTTAGCCATACCGGGCAGAGTGATCGAAATAACCGAAGAAAACGGTTTGAAAATGGGAACGGTCGATGTTAACGGAAGCCGTACGAAGGCGTGCCTTGAATATGTGCCTGATATCGTTCCTGGTCAGTTTACGATCGTTCATGCGGGTTTTGCCCTGAAAATCATCGATGAAGAGGAGGTTGCCGAGAGCCTCAAGCTTTGGCAGGAGCTGATCGAGAGCGGAGCTTTCGAGAGGGACGACGAGCTTCCTCCTCAGGAGGATTTCATAGGGTTGCCATGAAGTTCATAGACGAATACCGGGATCCGCAGATCGCGCTCCGTCTTGCGGATGAGATAAAGCGCAGGGCAACCAGGCGGTGGACCATCATGGAGATCTGCGGGGGGCAGACCCATTCGATCATGCGAAACGGCATCGACCAACTGCTTGGCGATACCGTCGAGATGGTTCACGGTCCGGGATGTCCGGTTTGCGTCACGCCGCTTGAAGTTATCGATCAGGCGCATTCGATCGCATCGATGCCGGGGGTGATTTTCGCTTCGTTCGGGGATATGCTGCGGGTTCCAGGCAGTGTCAGCGATCTTTTCACGGTTCGCAGCAGGGGCGGCGACGTAAGAATTGTCTATTCGCCGCTCGAAGCGTTGCAGTTCGCGCGTGACAATCCGCAGAAAGAGGTTGTATTTCTTGCCGTGGGCTTCGAGACGACTGCGCCGGCCAATGCCATGGCCGTTCATCAGGCGGCCCGTGAGGGAATCGACAATTTCACCGTGCTCTGCAGTCAGGCGCTGGTTCCGCCTGCAATGCGCGCGATTCTCTCGTCACAGGAGAACTGCGTGGAGGGTTTTCTTGCTGCCGGCCACGTCTGTGCGGTGACCGGTTATGAAGAGTACCGGCAGATAGCCCGGGATTTTCATGTGCCGATCGTTCCTACAGGTTTTGAGCCGGTGGATCTGCTGGCCGGAATTCTTGAAACGGTCGGATTGCTCGAAGATGGGCGAGCCGAGGTCGTCAACCGTTATGGCAGGGTGGTCTCTTCCGACGGCAATATACGGGCAAGAGAGCTTGTCTCGACCGTTTTCGAGGTCGCTGACCGTCAGTGGCGGGGTATCGGGCTTATTCCGGAGAGCGGTCTCTCTCTGCGCCGGGAGTTTTTACGCTTCGATGCAGCCCGGAAGTTCGCCGTGGTTCATATCCGCACGGAAGAGTCACCTCTGTGCAGAAGCGGTCAGGTTTTGCAGGGGAATCTGAAACCCGATGCCTGTGAGGCGTTCGGTAAGGAGTGCACCCCTTTACATCCGCTTGGCGCGACGATGGTTTCTTCCGAAGGTGCCTGTGCGGCATATTACCGTTATCATCGAAATTCCGAACTCTTATGATGCAGTCGTTCAATTGTCCTCTTCCTCTGATGCGCCACGAAACGGTTCAGATGGGTCATGGTGCGGGAGGAAAGCTTTCCCGGGAACTGATGCAGGCGGTTTTCATGCCTCATCTCGGCAACGTTTTTCTCGATATGCTCGACGATCAGGCAAAACTGTCGCTTCCGTCCGGTCATGTGGCGTTTACGACGGATACCTACGTAATAAGCCCTGTTTTTTTCCCCGGCGGAACCATCGGGTCTCTTGCCGTTAACGGAACCGTCAATGATCTTGCCGTCGGCGGAGCGAAGCCGTTATACCTCAGTGCCGGCTTTGTGCTGGAGGAGGGGTTTCCTCTGGCTGATCTTGTGCGTATCGTTGCGGATATGGCCGATGCCGCTCGTAAGGCAGGAGTGCTTATCGTGACCGGTGATACCAAGGTTGTGCAGAGAGGTTCGTGTGACGGTATTTTTATCAATACTTCAGGTATCGGTCTGCTTCGTGACGACGTTTCGCTATCCTGCCGGAATCTGAAGCCGGGCGACCGGATACTGCTTTCCGGTACGGCAGGAGATCACGGCATGTCGATCATGACGGCAAGGGAAGCCCTGTCGTTTCAGGCGGATATAGCGAGCGACTGTGCTTCGCTGAACCGCATGATTGAATCGGTGCTCGATGCCGTTCCGCAAGTGCACGCCATGCGTGATCCTACAAGGGGAGGGGTAGCTGCGGTGCTCAATGAGCTTGCCTCGGCCTCTGCTGCAGGAATCGAGCTTCAGGAGCATGCGGTTCCTGTCAGGGCGGAAGTGAGGGGGGCCTGTGAATTGCTTGGTATCGATCCGCTTCATGTGGCCAATGAAGGTAAAGTGGTTGTTGTTGTTCCTGAACCGTATGCGTCAACGGCGCTCGATGTGATGCGATCCTTTGACGAGGGCAGGGATGCGGCGGTAATCGGTTCGGTAACCGCCGAACATCCGGGTATGGTGGTTACGCGCACTTCGCTCGGCAGCCGCAGGATCGTTGATCTGCCTGCCGGAGAATTGCTTCCGAGAATTTGCTGACTACCTTATCGGGTCGTTGTTTTTTTTGAGTGCATGCCGCTGAAAAAAGGGGAATTATTTTGCAATCTCCCTCTGCATGGGTTATTCTTGGGTTACACATCGGATAGCCTCCAGCTATACAAATTGACATCAATAAGCGACTTGCCGTTATGAAAGGTATCATTCTTGCGGGCGGTTCAGGGTCCCGGCTTTATCCTATAACGAAGGGAATATCGAAGCAGCTGCTTCCCATATACGATAAACCGATGATTTACTATCCGTTGAGCACGTTGCTGCTTGCGGGCATCAAGGATATTCTTGTGATCTCGACTCCCGAAGACCTGCCGTTGTTTTCCCGTCTGCTGGGAGACGGATCTGCCTGGGGTATACGGTTCTCTTATATTCTGCAGCCATCTCCAGACGGTCTCGCACAGGCTTTTCTGCTTGGCAGGGAGTTCATCGGCAATGACGATGTCTGCCTGATACTCGGAGATAACATTTTTTTCGGTTACGGTTTCAGCGCTATGCTCGAACGTGCGGTGCAACGTGTTCGTGAGGAGCGGATCGCCAATATTTTCGGCTATTATGTCAAAGATCCCGAGCGGTATGGAGTTGCGGAATTCGATAGTTCCGGCAAGGTGCTCTCCATCGAGGAAAAGCCTGAAATTCCGAAATCGAATTATGCGGTCGTCGGACTTTATTTTTATACGAACGACGTTGTTTCCATTGCGGAAAGCATCAGACCATCCGCACGCGGTGAGCTTGAAATCACTTCTGTAAACGAAGAGTACCTCAAGCTCGAACGTTTAAGGTTGTCGCTGCTGGGTCGGGGTTTTGCCTGGCTCGATACCGGTACCCATGATTCGTTTCAGGAAGCAGGTAATTTTATTGAAACGGTCGAGAAGCGTCAGGGATTGAAAGTCGCCTGTCCAGAGGAAATTGTCTGGCGGAAGGGGTGGATAGACGATACGCGGCTTGAAACGCTTGCCATTCCGCTTTTGAAAAGTCGGTATGGCGAATATCTTCTCCAGCTTCTGAACAATAAACAGGACGGGTTCGATATGTAAACTGTGCGAGGAGAGCGGGCCTGAGCTTTGTGGGTTAAAGCTGCGGCCGGCCTGTCATGTAAATATATTTTTATGAAAGTAATTGCCACATCAATACCTGATGTCCTGATTTTCGAGCCGAAGATTTTCGGGGATGAGAGGGGCTATTTTCTTGAAACGTATCGGCAGGATATTTTTGAGCAGCATGCAGGAAAAGTGAATTTTCTGCAGGACAACGAATCGAAGTCCTCTTACGGAGTGCTTCGGGGTCTGCATTTTCAGAAACCGCCGTTTACCCAGTCGAAACTGGTTCGTGCCGTTTCTGGCAGGGTGCTCGATGTAGCTGTTGATCTTCGCAGAGGGTCGCCGTGGTACGGCTCACATGTGGCTATAGAGCTGAGTGCGGAAAGGAAGAATATGCTGTGGATTCCCAAAGGATTTGCGCATGGTTTTGCGGTGCTTTCCGAAGAGGCCGTATTTGCCTATAAGTGCGATAACTATTATGCGCCGGATCATGATGCTGGCATTCTTTGGAATGATTCTGAGCTTGGTATAGACTGGTTGATTCCGGAAAAGGATATGAAGGTTTCTGAAAAGGACGCAAAGCAGGGTTTGTTTCGCGAGGTCGATTGTTTTGAATAAGCAGTGTTCCACAGAGAGTTCCGACTGCCTGCGGGAGGTATCTGCACTTTTCAACAAATTTTGAAGGGTTTGCTCAGATGAAGATTCTTGTGACCGGCAGCAGGGGGCAACTCGGTACGGCTATTCAAGAGCTGTCGTTCCGGTATCCGGAGTGGCTGTTTTCTTTTCTCGATTTGCCTGAACTTGACATTACCGATGCCGATCAGGTGGCGGAGGCAATGCGCGGGTGCGATGCCGTCGTCAATTGTGCGGCCTATACGGCGGTGGATAAAGCTGAAAGCGAAGCGGACGCAGCATACCGCGTAAACCGTGACGGAGCGGGAGTTCTTGCCGTATGTGCGAAAGCCTGCGGTGCTTTGCTTGTGCATATTTCGACCGATTATGTTTTTGACGGCGGCTCATGTCGGCCGTACAGGGAGTCCGATACGCCTGCTCCCCTTGGCGTATACGGACATTCAAAACTTGAAGGCGAACGGCTGATAGGGAAGATCGCTCCATCGTACCTGATCGTGCGGACTTCATGGCTGTATTCCCTCTATGGGCAGAATTTTCTGAAGACCATGCTGCGTCTCGGTGCTGAGCGGGAACAGCTCGACGTTGTGTTTGACCAGGTTGGAACGCCGACCTGTGCGGACGATCTGGCCGCAGCCCTTCTTGCGATGCTTGCGAAGGCGGAACCGGGAAGACTGTATGCGGGAGTGTATCACTACTCGAACGAAGGGGTCTGCTCCTGGTACGATTTCGCAACCGCCATCATGCGGCTGAAAAAGTTTCCATGCAAGGTTCGCCCCATCGAAAGCAGCGGTTATCCGACCCCGGCCCCCCGGCCGGCTTACAGTGTATTCAACAAGGGTGCGATCAAAACCGACTGGGGACTCGATATTCCCCACTGGTACGACACTCTTGCCGACCAGTTGATAACCCATTAAGCCAACCAGCCATCAAGCTAACCAGCAAAACAACCATGCATATACTGATCACGGGCGGAGCCGGATTTATTGGATCTCATGTAGTCCGGCATTTTTTGAGAACCTATCCTGACTACACGGTCACCAATCTCGACAGTCTGACCTATGCCGGTAATCTTGCAAATCTCCGGGATGTCGAACACCAGCCGAACTATCGTTTCGTTAAAGGCGATATTACCGATGCTCCCTTTCTTGAGGGGCTTTTCGAAGAGCACCTGTTTGACGGGGTGATCCATCTGGCGGCGGAGTCGCATGTGGACCGCTCGATAGCCAGTCCGGTTGAGTTTGTGATGGCCAATGTGCTTGGAACGGTGAATCTGCTCAATGCAGCTCGCCGCTGTTGGGCAGGAGGCTACGAGGGAAAGCGCTTTTATCATATTTCGACCGATGAAGTTTACGGTTCGCTTGGCAGCGAAGGGATATTTACCGAAGAGAGCGCTTATGATCCGCACAGTCCGTATTCGGCATCGAAAGCGTCGTCGGATCATTTTGTCAGGGCCTGGCATGATACGTACGGACTGCCAGTAGTGATCAGCAATTGCTCGAACAACTACGGTTCATACCAGTTTCCCGAGAAACTGATTCCGCTTTTTATCAACAACATCCGCATGAAAAAGCCCTTACCGGTATATGGAAAGGGTGAAAATGTGCGCGACTGGTTGTGGGTGGTCGACCACGCTTCAGCTATCGACGTGATCTTTCATGAGGGCGTTGATGGCGAAACATATAATATCGGAGGACACAACGAGTGGAAGAACATCGATCTGATTCTCCTGTTGTGCAGGATCATGGATGAAAAACTCGGAAGGGAATCGGGCGAGTCGGCAGAGCTGATAACCTATGTGACGGATCGTGCAGGACACGATCTGCGTTATGCAATCGATTCTTCGAAACTGCAGCGTGAGCTCGGATGGCAACCCTCCATCCGTTTTGAGGAGGGGCTGGAGAAAACCGTTGCCTGGTATCTCGATAATCAGGGGTGGCTCGATCAGGTCACTTCCGGAGATTACCGTGATTATTACGACAAAATGTATGTTGCATCTTCAGGAGTCTGAGGCATGGAAAATATCGTTTTCCAATCGTTATATTTTACAGGTGTTTACGATTAAACGCCGAACAGCGTTGTTTGCCGGCAGCGATGCCGTCTTGTATTGATAGCTGAATAACAGTTCAGGGTACCTCTATATATATTGTCGTGAGAAGCACGAGTGCAAGGCGGACGGAGTCCCTAAAGCTATCGAAATGAGGATTTCGATACCGACTTGTCGGGACAACGCAACAATAGAGCTTCGGAACAAATATATAGTGGTACCCTTCATTCATGGAGGTATATAACATGGACATGCAAAAAGATATTGCTTACCGGTTTCTGCTTGCCGAGGGCTTTCTCGATGAGGCTGAAAAAGATCTGAGCCTGAAGCGCTGGCGCGCATGTGTTTACGGTTCTATTCTGTGTATAGAAAACTGCGGCGTAGCCGTGCTTATGCTGTTCGGGGTTTCCCGCACAACCCATCATCCTGAAAAGCATCTGCCCCAGCTTCTTGCCGAGGGTACGATTTCAGATGAGGTCGCCGCTCTCATCAGGGAGCTGCTGCCGGAACTGGAACAGCATGATTCACATGAAAAGATGCTTGCCAAGTACGGGCGGGAGACGGCATATATGTCTCCCTGGGATATTTTTTCGGAACAGGAAGCGATGATCGCCTTGAACGGCGCATCAAAAAGTGTCGCCGTAAGCCTGAAACTCAGGAGTTTGCTTGAAATCGCTCCTGCAGGATGATGTGCCTTTCAGTCAATAGGTAACCAATATCGGATTCTACTATGCGTATTCTTGTTATCGGAGGTGCGGGCTATATCGGCAGTCATGTTGTAAAGGCTTTTCTTGAAAGTGGTTATCAGGTAACGGTTTTCGATAATCTTTCAACCGGAACACGAGAGAACCTGTTTGATGAGGCGGCGTTCGTTCATGGAGATATCATGCGACCCGAACAGCTTGCCGGAGTTATGTCGGCGGAGTTTGATGGATGCGTGCATCTTGCTGCCCTGAAAGCCGCGGGTCAGTCAATGCTCTATCCTGAACAGTACACCCAGGCAAATCTGGTCGGTACTATCAACATTCTTAATGCCGCTGCAGCAGTTTCTCTCAAAGCGCTGATTTTTTCATCCTCTGCAGCGGTTTTCGGGAACCCCGTCTATCTTCCGATCGATGAAGAGCATCCGAAGGAACCCGAGAATTTTTATGGTTTTACGAAACTTGAAATTGAGCGCCTTCTGGCCTGGTATGATAGGCTCAAAGGTCTCAGATATGCAGCGATCCGCTACTTTAATGCTGCCGGATATGATGTGGACGGACGCATCAGGGGTCTTGAGAGAAATCCTGAAAATCTCTTGCCGGTTGTCATGGAGGTTGCAGTAGGGCTTCGTGAGCAGCTTTCGATTTTCGGTAACGATTATCCTACACGGGATGGTTCGTGTATCAGGGATTATGTCCATGTCAGCGATCTTGCCGATGCCCATGTCCGGGCATTCGATTATATCGTCAGTCATGAAAAAAGTCTTGCCGTCAATCTCGGCAGTGAATCTGGCATCAGTGTGCTTGAAATGGTCGATCGCGCCCGTCTGATAACAGGAATGCCGATTCCGGCAGTCGTTACCGGGCGGCGTGCGGGGGATCCTTCGGAGCTTGTGGCTTCTTCCGCAAAAGCGCGGGAACTACTGCGCTGGGAGCCTGGATACAGCGATATCGATACGCTGATCGCTTCGACCTGGGAGGTTTACCGGAACAGATATCTGCAGAGTTGTTCACGGAGCGGAGAGAAAGGTCCAGTAGGTATTTTATAACCATATCATTTTCCCTCAGATGATTTTACCGGTAATTTTAAGCGGAGGCTCAGGTACCCGCCTCTGGCCGCTTTCACGCGCGCTCTATCCAAAACAGCTTTTGCCGCTGGTGAGCGAACGCACCATGCTTCAGGAAACCGTCCTGCGGCTCGATACGCTCGACGATCTCGGGCCAGTTTGCTGTATCTGCAACGAGCAGCACCGTTTTCTCGTGGCAGAACAGATGCACGAAGTCTGCAAATCCACAGGGGGCATCATTCTCGAGCCAATGGGGCGGAATACCGCTCCGGCTGCTGCAGTGGCGGCCATACATGCGCTTTCTCGTTTTGATAATCCGCTTTTGCTCATTCTTCCCGCCGATCATGTAATCCGGGATGAAGCGGCCTTCGCCAGAGCGGTTGCTGTCGGTACTGAGTCGGCAGTTTCGGGGGCGCTCGTGACTTTCGGTATCGTACCGACAGGTCCGGAGACTGGTTATGGTTATATCAGGGCGCAGAAGGAGGGTTTGGTAAGAGAGCCTTGTTATCCGGTTATCGAGTTCGTCGAGAAGCCCGATCTCGTACATGCAGAACAGTATGTCCGGTCAGGGGCTTATTTCTGGAACAGCGGTATGTTTCTGTTCAGGGCGGAGCGTTACCTCGAAGAGCTCGATCGCACAAATCCGGCAATGCTTGCATTATGTCGGGAGGCTTATGAGAAGGCATCCTCCGACCTTGATTTTCTCAGGCTCGACCGGGATGCTTTCGGCGCCTGTCCCGGTGATTCAATCGATTATGCGGTAATGGAAAAAACTTCCCATGCCGTTGTCGTACCGCTTGATGCCGGCTGGAACGATGTTGGTGCATGGTCGGCTCTCTGGGAACTGCAGGAGCATGACGATGCCGCAAACGTGGTTAAAGGTGATGTGCTGCTTCACGATGTACGGAACAGTTATATTCATGCTGCAAGCCGCCTCGTTGCTGTTGTCGGTCTTGATGACCAGATTGTTGTCGAGACGCCCGATGCGGTGCTCGTGGCTTCACGCGACAGGGTACAGGATGTTAAGGTTATTGTAAGGCAGTTGACCGAATCGGGAAGAGGCGAGGCGGAGAATCATCGAAGGGTGTATCGTCCCTGGGGTTCGTACGAGACGGTCGATCTGGCCGACCGTTTTCAGGTTAAGCGGATCGTCGTGAAACCAGGAGCAGCGCTTTCCCTTCAGAAGCATTACCATAGGGCGGAACACTGGATCGTCGTGAAAGGCACCGCACTCATAACGGTTGGAGAACGGGAAATTACCCTTGGTGAGGATCAGTCCACCTATATTCCTCTCGGTACCATCCACCGACTTGAAAATCCGGGAAAAATTCCGCTTGAACTGATCGAGGTGCAGACCGGAAGCTATCTTGGAGAAGACGATATTGTCCGAGTTGAAGACCGGTATGGCAGAAGTGCCAAAGAAGATGGTTCGGGGTTGCCCGGTAAAGTGTTGTGAACGAATGTTCTCATGTCCCGTTCATTTATCGGATTTTGAACACGGATAAACCCGTTGTCCCGCTTTGATAGCTTGATGAAATATATTACATTGAAAACAGTATCCAGAAATAACGCGATAATTTAAACCGAATGTACCATGGCTGAAGAAATGAAAAAGTCCGGTCAGGGCCAGCAAAGCGGCGGTGATGTGGTAAAAGGCGATTTTTCAACCATACTTGTCGGTGTGGGCACTCTTCTCGATAATACCATCACTCCGATAAGCAAGATGGTTGCTCAGGCTCTTGACTCCCTGACTGTTGTTGCAAAACAGATTCTTGAGGGAGTAAGCTCCTCGCTTGGTGATAAAAAGTGACGGATTGATCTTCAGCCACAGTTGTTGTTTTTCTTTTTTTTAGTCACATAGCGGTATAACAGGCAGGTTTTTCCTTTTACAGAAAAGCCTGCCTGTTCTGTTTTTACTCCCGTTTCTTGTATATTATGTGTTTTCCTGTTTTTGACCCTATGTTTCGCTTATAAATTATGCCGCAAAAATTTCCCGAATATTCCACCGGTATCTCTTACAGCTCTGTTGAGTCGGAGGTGCTGACGTACTGGAATGACCATCAGATTTTCAGAAAAACTCTCGAAGATCGTTCTGCCGCAAAGGTTTTTTCGTTTTATGAAGGCCCTCCGACGGTTAACGGCAAACCTGGCGTGCATCATGTATTCAGTCGTACGATCAAGGATGTCGTCTGCCGTTACAAGACCATGCAGGGTTACCAGGTTCCCCGGAAAGCGGGATGGGATACGCATGGGCTTCCGGTGGAAATTGCCGTTGAGAAAAAACTCGGCCTGAAGAACAAGTCGCAGGTCGTGGAGTACGGAGAAGGGGAGTTCAACACCGAAGCGAGGGGGCTGGTCTATCATCATATCGACGACAACCGCGAAGGGTGGGGAAAGCTGACCGAGCAGATGGGGTACTGGGTAGATATGGATGACCCGTATATTACCTGTACGAACAATTATATCGAATCGGTCTGGTGGGCGTTAAAAACTATTTTCGACAAAGGACTGATCTATAAAGACTACAAGATCGTCCCGCAGGATCCCAAATCGGAGACGGTGCTGAGTTCCCATGAACTCGCCCTCGGTTACAAGGAGGTGAGTGATCCGAGCATCTACGTGAAATTCCGAATCAGTGGCTCTCAGGAGAGCTTTCTGGTCTGGACAACCACGCCGTGGACTCTTATTTCAAACGTCGCACTTTGTATCGGCGCTGATATCGATTATGTCAAAGTCCGTCACAGCGTGACCGGCGAAGTGCTCATTCTTGCTCAGTCGCGTCTTCAGGTGCTGACGGAAAAGGATGAAAACGGAGAATCGCTCTGGCAGGTAACCGGAAGGGTGAAAGGCAGGGAGCTGGAGGGGATCGGGTACGAACCTCTTTTTACCTATCAGCAGCCGGAAAAACGGTGCTGGTACGTTACAACGGGTTCGTTCGTCTCTACCGAAGACGGTACAGGCATCGTGCATATCGCACCGGCATTCGGCGCTGACGACTACGAGCTTGCCCGGCAGTACGATCTGCCGATGCTGCAGCCGGTTGCCCGGAATGGCTGCTTCACCGCCGAGATTCCGGATTACGACGGCATGTTTTTCAAGGATGCCGATCCGCTGATCATAAGGCAGCTCAAGGACGCCGGCAAACTGTATCGCCGCGAGACCATCACGCACACCTATCCCTTCTCCTGGCGCTACGATGTGCCCGTCATCTATTATGCAAGGGAGTCGTGGTATATCAGAACCACCGCGCTTGCCGGGCGGATGGTGGAGTTGAACAAAACCATCAACTGGTGCCCGCCGGAAATCGGCTCGGGCCGTTTCGGTAACTGGCTCGAAGAGAACAAGGATTGGGCTCTTTCGCGGGAGCGGTTCTGGGGTACTCCGCTCCCCTTATGGGTAGCTGAGGATTTCGCCATCGGTGACGACCTCTCTTCGGGCAGGATGTTCGCCGTCGGTTCGGTTGCCGAACTTCGCGAAGGGTTCATCGATATCGGCGACGAGCGCCACCTTCTCGGAGATGCGCTCGATCGTGGCCTTGTGGATCTCGACCTGCACAAGCCATTTGTGGACCGGATCTATTTTATCAGGGAGGGCAAGCGGTTCAACCGCACCCCCGAACTGGTGGATGTGTGGTTCGACAGCGGTTCCATGCCTTTTGCGCAGCTGCACTACCCGTTCGAGAACAGGGATGTTTTCGAAAAAACCTTTCCGGCGGATTTCATTGCTGAAGGGGTCGATCAGACCAGGGGCTGGTTCTACACCATGCACGCCATCGCAACCCTGATTTTCGATACGGTCGCCTATAAGAATCTGATCGTGAACGGTCATATTCTTGATCGTGAAGGTCAGAAAATGTCGAAGTCGAAGGGCAATGTGGTCGATCCGTTCGAGACGATGCAGCGTTACGGCGCCGATGCACTCCGGTGGTATCTGATGGTTTCAAGTCCTCCCTGGAGGCCGAAATCGTTCAATACGGCAGAGATCGAAGAGGAGCAGCGCAGGTTTTTCAGGGCATTCATCAACAGTTACAATTTTTTTGTGCTCTACTCCAATGTGGACGGCTTTACCTATGCAGAGCCGGATATTGTCGTTCAGGAGCGTTCGGAGCTGGATCGCTGGGTGCTTTCGTGCCTCAACACCCTTGTCGACAGCGTTACCAGGCGCATGGAACAGTATGACCTTACCGGAGCCGTCCGACTGATCAATGATTTTACCGTTGACGATCTGTCGAACTGGTATATCAGGCGTTCCCGCAAGCGGTTCTGGAAGAGCGAAATGGGTACCGACAAGCTTGCCGCCTATCAGACGCTCTATACCGCTCTTATGACGGTCGCCGAGCTGCTGGCCCCGTTCACTCCGTTTATCGCTGAAAAAATATATCAGAATCTTAATGGAATAAGCAGGAAAGCACCCTGGGAGTCGGTGCATCTTGCAACTTTTCCTGTCGCAGTCGGAACGCTGACCGATCTTCCGCTTGAGCGGCGCATGAAAAAAGCCCAGACCGTGACCTCCCTGGTGCGAACCATGCGCGAAAAAGCTTCGATCAAGGTGCGTCAGCCGCTCAAACGCATTCTTCTGGCGGTTTCCGATGAAGCCATGCGCCGGGAGTATGAGCTGGTGGCCGATATTATTGTCGATGAAGTCAATGTTCAGAAGATCGAGTATATCGAGGATGAGGGAACGGTGATCAGCAAGAAGGTGAAGCCTAATTTCAAGACGCTCGGCCCCCGTTACGGCAAGGATATGAAAGTTCTGGCCGATGCGATCAGACTGATGACTCACCGGCAGATCGCCCGGATCGAAAAAGAGGGGAAACTATCTCTTGAGTTCGATGGGCGGGTATTCGAGATTGAACGGCAGGATGTCGAGATCATGCATGAGGATATCGAGGGGTGGCTGGTAGCTTCCGACGAAGCCCAGGGTATTATGGTTGCGCTCGATACGGAAATGAACGAAGAGCTTGAAATGCTGGGTCTTGCGCGTGAACTGGTCAGCAGGATTCAATCTCTTCGGAAGGAAACCGGCCTTGATATTACCGACAGGATCGCTCTCAAGATTGCCGGTACCGGAAAACTTCTCGATGCAGTCAAAAGAAATGATGCTTATATTAAGGATGAAACACTCGCATCCTCACTTGAAGCGGTTTCTTATGACTCTTCGGCGGAAAATGGCTCAGAGGAGATGGTAAATGGTGAAATATGCTGTTTATCACTTGAAAAATTCTGTAGTTAGAGATATACTACCATATCTTTTTTTACGGTTTATCGTTCGAACTTGTAAATCGGAAGTGTTATGGCTAAAAAAAACAGCAGCATGGCGGCGAAGGAAAACGACGCAGTTGATGAGCCGATTCTGACCAAAACCTACTTGAGCGACGAGGAGCTTGAGCATTTCAGGCAGCTTCTGCTCAAAAGAAGGGAAGAGGTTCTTCGTGATCTGGAAATTTTGCGTTCTTCACTTTCAGATGAAAATGTCGAGGATTCCATAAACTCGAACTATTCCATGCACATGGCGGATCACGGCACCGAAACGATGGATCGGGAACAGCGATTCATGTTTATCGCTCGTGACGAAAAGTATATCGGGTATATCGATCAGGCTCTCGACAGAATACGTAACAAGACATACGGAATCTGTATTAAATCCGGAAAGCCGATTCCGAAGAAACGACTTGAAGCTGTGCCTCATACCGCAGTGAGAATCGAGTTCAAGCAGGGAAAGAAGTGACGGGACCCGTTTTTTTAAAACGGGAAAGGCATGTATGTGAATCGGGAGCATTCGTGATGAACGGAGGTGCTCCCGCTTTTTTTCAGTCGTTTTCCTCTTTGTCGGTCGTGGCTTCGTTGACCTGAATGGGGTAATCTCCGCTGAAACAGGCGGTGCAGTAGCTGCAGGTTTCGTTTTCGAAAGATGGCACACTGTTCAGAAGGCCTTGCATGGAGAGGTATTTGAGTGAATCGACGCCGATGTACTCGCGGATTTTTTCAATCTCCTCCTCTTCGTTGCCGGTTGTTTCGAACATATGGGTGAGGAGTTGTCGTTTGGTGGGGAAATCCATGCCGTAGAAACAGGGGTTGGTGATGGGCGGCGAGCTGATATGAAGATGAATGGCTTTCGGATCTGCTTCCCGGATCAGCTTGATCAGCATTTTCGCCGTGGTGCCGCGCACGATGGAGTCGTCGATCAGAATAATCGGCCGCTCGGTCAGCACCCCTCTGACGATATTGTATTTAGAGCGCACCTTGATGTCTCTGCTGTGAATTCCCGGCTGTATGAACGTTCTGCCGACATAGTGGTTTCTGATGAGCCCATGCTCGAACCGTGCCGGTTTGTTCAGTTTATTGCTCTCTCTCACAAAACCGAGCGCGGCGGTATTGGACGAGTCGGGAACGCTTACCACCGTAATAAGTTTGTCGTTGGGAAGCGGCTCTATGGTTGATTCGCGGGCAAGGTTTTTGCCAAGATTCCTCCGGACTTTATCGACAGAATGCTTGAAGATAAAACTGTCGGGACGGGCGAAATACACGTATTCAAAGATGCAGCGGGCCTTGCGTTTCGAGGGCGGCAGGTAGATCGATGTCGGGTTTTCGTTGGTTACGGCGAGGTGATCGATCAGAAGAATTTCTCCCGGTTCGATATCGCGAATATATTCTGCCTGGATGATGTCGAATGCGCAGGTCTCGCTGGCTACGATATAGGAGAGTTCACCGGTAAGCGGGTCGACTTTTTTGCCGAGAGCCAGCGGCCTGAATCCGTAAGGATCTCTTGCGGCGATCATCTGGTTATTGGCCAGTATCACCATGGAGTAAGCTCCCTGAACCTGACGCAGGGCATCGTATATCTGGTGCAGCGGTTCTTTCTCGCGGCTTCTTGCCGCCAGATGCGGAATGATTTCCGTATCGGACGAAGCCTGGAATATGACGCCGAGTTCGGTGAGCTCCCGGCGCAGCGCCCGGGAGTTGGTCAGGTTGCCGTTATGAGCTATTGCAAGGCTTCCGGAACGGTAGGTGAGCGAGAAAGGCTGGATATTGCTGGTGGATTTCGATGAGCCGGTTGTGGAGTAGCGGTTATGGCCTATTGCCGCGTAGCCGCCGAGGGTTTCAAAAATTGTTTCCTCCCTGAAAACCTCCGAAACCAGTCCCATGCCTTTGTGTTGCTTGAACAGGGTTTTCTTTTTTGCCTTGTTGTAATCAGCGACAACAATTCCTGCGGCTTCCTGTCCCCTGTGCTGCAGAGAGTATAACCCGTAAAAGGTATCTTCTGCTGGAGTTTTTGAGTTGAAAATGCCGAAAACTCCACACATATGCACCCCGATGTTAAGATTGTGTAAACTTTCCCGTTGCCAAATTCGACAAATGAAAGTAATGATCCAAATGGAAAATAGAAAATAATCGCGGTACCGTAGTTCACATCGTCAAGGAGGGTATTCTGCCGATCGATTTAGAGGAAAAGGGGTGTGTGAACAAGGAATTGTCAGTTCATGAGAGTAGTTTGTACTATATGGCCGGAAAATGGGTTCCGGTTTCTATGCTCGATTCAATTTCAATCCAAATTGTTTATGGCGATACGTCTGACAAAAACACCCGCTCAGCCGGGATTGTTTTTATGGGTTTCCATTACCCTTTTATGGGGAACGGTTTTCTTTTTTACCTCTGCATTTATGCTCGGCGTCGCATCCCGGCAGCTTTCCATGGGGTTTTTTGAGCTTCCCGGCAGCGATCTTTTCAGGGTGTATGGCTTTCATATTCCCGTGCTGCTGCTGTTTGCCCTTTTGGCGATGATGGTGAAAAACGTGCTTGATCCGAAAGGCGAAAAACAGATGCAGCGTCAGAAGTCAGTTGTTGACGGACGTCGCGAACGTTATTTCGTCTCTTTTGCCGGAAGCATGGCTACAAGTTTTTTCTTTACCGCATTGACAGCGACTACCTTTATCTGGAGTTCGGGTTTTACCGGTTTGCGCGTTGATCTGCCCCCAGCGGTTATCGTGACGGCTGCGGTTTTCAATATTGCCGCAGGACTTGCCGCTTCGATGTTTGTGGGGATTATTTTTATGATCACAAAAGTCGGCAGGAAGTGAGAGACGCCGGTTGCTTTGGCACTCGCGCCCTGTCCTGGGCTTGTAAGAATGGAGATCCGTGCTCCGGCTGCACTGTACTCGAAATATTACATCCATATACGAAAAAAGCGCAACCCTATGATTGCGCTTTTTTTGTGGAGCTAAGGAGACTCGAACTCCTGACCCTTTGCATGCCATGCAAATGCTCTACCAACTGAGCTATAGCCCCGCTCTGATGCTCTAATTAAAAGAAAAAAAAATTGTTTTTGCAACTTGTTTTCTACATTCTTTTACATGATTATTCCGATTAATGCCCAATAACGTATTATCATGTCGTTTTCTTTTATCGTCAGAGAAGGGTTTACGGGAATCGGCAGAGCCCGTATGCCGGCAGCTATTACCGTAACGATAAGCTTTTTTGCTCTTGTTCTTCTGGGCCTTTTCAGTACGGTTTCCCTGAGTTTTTTCGATCTTATTCAGGAGCTTCGCAGCAGGGTTGAACTCGAGGTTTTTCTTGCCGATTCGCTGACTGAACAACAGGCGTCCGATGTTACTGCAAAGATAAGGCAGATGCCAGGTGTGCGCGAGGCTTCGTATGTCTCAAAAAATGAAGCTGCGTCGATTTTCGCTCGTGATTTCGGCGAAGATGTCGTAAAAATTCTTGGTTCAAACCCGCTGCCCCGATCCATAAGGCTCAAGTTTCAGCCCGAATATGCCCGGCCTGACAGCATTGAGAAGGTTATTCCTGTTGTGAAGGCGATGGCTCCCGAACTCGATATACGATACAATCAGCGTTATCTCGATCAGATAGAGCAGAACGGCAAGCTGTTTACGCTGCTGACCGGAGGGCTGGGCCTTTTGATCGCCGTGGCGACGGTCGTCCTTATAGGCTATACCATAAGGCTCGCTCTCTATGCGCGGCAGGAAAAAATCAGAACCATGAGGCTTGTGGGTGCCACAGGGTGGTTTATCGGGGCGCCCTATGTTATCGAAGGGGCTTTGCAGGGGCTTCTCTCCGGTCTGCTGGCTGCCGGTGCGGTTTATCTGGTTTTTGAACAACTTCTTGCTTATTACGAACCGACCATCTACAAGATTCTGCATCCATCGGCAATGGTGATCTATCCCGCTCTTGCATTGCTCGGTCTCGTGCTTGGGGTGTTCGGCAGCCTGCTTTCGGTGAATAAGTATCTCAGGGTGGTGTCGAAACGTCTTTGACCTGCTCTTCTGCAAGCCTGTAGAGCAGGCTGATCTCTTCCTGCCAGCCATCGGAATCGGGTGTTTCAAGAATGAGCGGCAGCTCGTCGAGAAGAGGGTGCTGCATGATTGCGCTGAATGCTTCGATGCCGATGGCGCCTTTGCCTATGCATTCGTGCCGGTCAAGACGACTTCCCAGAGGCTGTTTGGCATCGTTCAGATGCATGGCCTTCAGGTAACGGATACCCACGATACGGTCGAACTCGTCCAACGTGCGATCAAGCGCCTCCTTTGTTCTGATGTCGTAACCTCCGGCAAAAAGATGGCAGGTGTCGAGGCAGACCCCTACGCGTGATTTGTCTTCTACGTGATCGATTATACAAGCGAGATCATCAAAGCTTCTTCCGAGATTCGTTCCCTGACCGGCGGTGTTTTCAATCACTGCGGTCACGCCGCAGCTCCGGTCAAGGGCCATATTCACGGATTCGGCGATAAGCTGCAGACATGCATCCGGCTCTATCTGGTTGAGATGGCTTCCGGGGTGGAAGTTCAGCATCTTGAGGCCCAGTCGTTCGACCCGCAGCATTTCGTCGAAAAAGGCGTTACGGGAACGGTCGAGCTTGTCCGGTTCAGGACTTCCGAGGTTGATGAGGTAACTGTCGTGCGGCAGAATATGTTCCGGTCTGAACCCGCCGTCACAGCAGTTCCTCCGGAACGTCTCGATGGAAAGGGCGGCGAGTTCAGGTGATTTCCATTGCCGCTGGTTTTTCGTAAAGAGTGCAAATGCCTTTGCCCCTATTTTTGATGCCTGCAAAGGAGCATTTTCAACTCCGCCCGCAATACTGACATGTGCTCCGACTCGTTTCATGGAAAAAAGTGTTATGAGTTACGTGTTAAGAATGTGTAGCAGGTAAATCGTGAAAAAAACGTCTTTTTCCTGCTACAGGCTTGATCGCTTATCAGCAGGAAAAGAGAGAAGTTCTTCTTTGCCATCCCGCGATCCAAGGATCTTGGTTATCCCACCATCAAGCCGTCTGGCTGACTCGCTATCAAGCTATTTCGCTATCTTTTACTGCCCACCGCCCACTGCATACTGCCCACAATCTTCCTGCCGGCTACTGGCTACGTACTTCTTCCTCCTGCTTTTCGGAAAGATTGTACGTTTCCCTTATGGTGAACTGATTTGCTCCCGGTGCCGATGTCGAGAGCATTTCACCGAGCAGACCGGTCGAGAATAGCTGTGCACCAAGGATGATGAGCAGAATGCCGAGAAAGAGGATCGGGCGGTTGCTGACCGGCTTATGGTTCAGCAGCTTGTCGAGCGTGACGTAGAGACTGATGGTGAACCCGGAAAGAAAGCTCACAAGGCCTGCCATGCCGAAGAAGTGCATGGGACGACGGAAGTAGCGGGTGATGAAGAGTACGGCAAGAAAATCGAAAAGGCCGGCAAAGAACCTTCCCGTACCGAATTTCGTCGAACCGAATTTTCTCGGGCGGTGGTTCACCGGCAGTTCGGTGATTCTGAATCCGTTCCATCCGGCCAGTACGGGAATGTAGCGGTGCATCTCGCCATGCAGTTCAAGTCGTTTGGTAACCTCCCGCCGGTACACTTTGAGGCCGCAGTTGAAGTCGTGAATGGGAATGCCGGTAAAGAGGCGGGTAACGACGTTGAAGAGCCTCGATGGTACGGTTTTTCCCGGCGGGTCCTTCCGATCTTTTTTCCATCCGCTCACCAGATCGTACCCTTCGAACAGTTTTGCCACGAGGGGACGAATCGATGCGGGATCGTCCTGCAGGTCTGCGTCGAGCGTACAGACAACACTGCCTTGCGCTGCCCGGAAGCCAGCTGTGAGCGCTGCGGTCTTTCCGAAGTTCCGCTGAAAGGAGATGAGACTGAGCTCCGGCCTGTCGGTAATCATGGAACGGGCAAGCTCCGCCGAGCCGTCGGTCGAGCCGTCGTCGACGAGAATGATTTCGAAACTGAATGATCCGTCGAACAGCCTTTGCAGCTCAGGGTCGCGCATGGCAATGTAAAGCTGCTCGATCAGCTCAGGCAACGATCCCTTTTCGTTGAAAAACGGTATAACAAACGAGAGCGACGTCAAATTCAAGGTATATGCATTGATGGATAGCGATACTTTTTACTGCGGTAACAGAACAAAGTATGAAATCCGCAGGGATTTACATTCTCTTCTTCTTTCCGGGAGGCGGTAGCCAGTATCCGGTAGCTGGTAGCTGGTTGGCGGCGGGTAGTGGTCAGAGGGCGGTGGGCAGTAAGCAGTAAGCAGTAAGCAGTAAGAGGATCTTTCGTTATCTCGTTGCGGGAGTATATGATTTTGAGCAAGCGGGAAAAGAGTATCAAGCTGTTTTACTTTCTTCGGGGATTCGGCAATGCGGAGACAACCAATCCCGACTTGATGGCCGGATTGCTTAACACGTAAATCATAACCCGTAACCCGATCTTCAGCCCTCCAGCCGCTGTGTGAGTCTTATACTCCTCTCATTTCCGGTGGCCAGATATACTTGTGCATCTGGAGCTGCATGCGTACCCTGATCCGGTCTTCGAGGATCCAGCGCGCCAGGCGTTCGGGTTCCAGTTTGCCGAATACCACCCCCATCATGACCGTGCAGGATTCGACAAGACCGGTATCAGTAAGCAGCGTTTTTGCCCAGAGGTAGTCCTCGCGGTCGGCTACCACGATTTTGAACTCGAACGAACTGATTCCTGCCTTTCCGCTTCGCATGGCCAGCTCGATGTTTTCCTGATTGTTCATGTTGCACACACCTGAAGATGGTGTTTTCAGGTCGATGATCTTGTGCACGCGCGGATCAACCTTCGCTACGGAAAGGAATCCTCCGGTTTCGAGCAGCACTTTTTCTTTCCGGTCGCAGAGTCTTTCCATAAGCGGATAGACCTCTTTCTGCAGCAGCGGTTCACCTCCGGTTATTTCCACCAGTTGCGTGCCGATTTCGTCGATTTTTTCGAGGATTTCGTCGATCTCCATCTTTGTGCCGGGTTCTTCAGCGTAGGTCGTGTCGCAGTACCGGCAGCCGTGGCCGCACCCGGCAAGCCGGACGAAGGTACAGGGCCACCCGGCAAATGACGACTCTCCCTGGATGGAGTGGAAGATTTCCGTGATGGAGATCGTCATTGAATTTCTGCGGTTTTCATTTCGTCGAGCAGCTTTTCGAGCGCGGCAGGATAAAGGCGATGCTCGCAGGAAAGCACCCGTTCGGCAAGCGTTTCGGGTGTGTCGCCGTAAAGCACCGGCACACGCTCCCGCAGCACGATGCGCCCTTTATCGTACTCTTCGTTCACCATGTGCACCGTCGCGCCGCTTTCGGTTTCTCCTGCGGCAAGCACTGCAGTATGCACATGAATGCCGTACATGCCCTCGCCGCCGAACTTTGGTAGTAGGGCGGGGTGGATGTTGAGCATCCGGTCGGGATATGCCGCCACGACCGCATCAGGCACCTTGCGCATGTAACCGGCCAGCATGATGGCCTCCACGCCGTGCTCATGCAGCGCGTCGAGCATGGATGCGGCGAAATCGTCATACGATGCAAACTGTTTTTCGGAGATGTGCGCAGCTGCAATGCCGTTCTCGCGAGCGTACTCCATTGCGCCGCACTGCGAGCGGTTGGAGATGCAGAGCACGATTTCCGCATCGAGCGGCTTTTCGGATATTGCCGTATGCAGTGATTTGAAGTTGCTGCCGGTTCCCGAGCAGAACACGGCAAGACGGGTTTTATGGTTGGGCATATAGCTGATGTTTCGGCGTAAACGATAGTTCTTTTGCCTTAATATGCATTCGGGGAGCGCTTTTTTCAAACGGTAAGCTCAGAGGCGGCTCAGGTGGCGGACTTTGGCTTTTCGCGGCTTCGGTAATCCCTTTCCGGCGAGGTTCAGTCTTTCAGGTTTTTTCAGGGCAACGGTGGTTGAGAGTTACGATGCTGGAGCGGCCTGAGTTTCAGTATGTTGTGTTACTTCGTAATGAATTGTTGCTCCCTCGAAGAGCGTTTGACGGGGAATGGGCGGGTTGTCGGGCTGCTTTGCCTCGGAAGCGGCTGTTTTGCTTTTAAGAATAGTTGCAGTAATAAGGAGCGTCCCCTTTTTTCTTTTGCCGTCCAGCTATTCCGCTACGTTACAATCCCGGACGCTTCGAGGTATCCCCGCACCTCTATGTCGCTGCGTTGCTGCCGTTCCGTTCCACCGTAGACAAGGTTCATCTTTTTTACCCGTTTTCCGAGAATTTCCCTGGTTTTATGCAGCGATGAGAATGCCTCTCCGGAAACAGTCCGGCCGGATTTGATTTCCGTGAGGACAATGCCGTCCTGTTCCTCGAACAGCAGATCGGCTTCAAGACCGCTGCTGTCGCGATAAAAATAGAGTTGCGGATGTTTTCCCTGATTGAGGTACTGCTTCATGATTTCAAGCACCACGAGGTTTTCGAAGAGCTGTCCTTTCAGCGGGTGAACATCGAGATGCGACTCTTCGCGGATTCCCAGCAGCCATGAGGCAAGTCCGACGTCGCAGAAATAGAGTTTCGGCGACCTGGTTAACCGTTTGCCGATATTGGCGAACCATGGGGGGAGCAGGAAAACGATGAACGAGGCTTCCAGCAAAGAGATCCACGTTCTTGCAGTCTGGCTTGAAACGCCTGCGTCTCCGGCAAGGCTGTGCAGGTTGAGCAGTTGACCGGTTCTGCCTGCTGCCAGACGAACGAACAGTTCGAATTCCCGGATGTGCCGGAGGTGAATGAGTTCCCGCAGGTCACGCTCGACGTAGGTTGCAAAATAGTCGCCGAGAGCCACTGCCGGATCGAGATGATCGGCATGAATACGGGGATAGCCTCCGGCATGGAGCAGGCGGTTGATGCCGGAAGGCGCTCCGTATGCATGCAGCTCGGCAATCGAAAGCGGCAGGAGATTGAGAAGGGCCGTCCTTCCGGCAAGCGACTGGCTGATACGACGGTTCAGTTCGAACTGATGGCTGCCGGTAAGTATGAATTCACCTGCCATGTTGTGTTCATCGACACGCACCTGAATCCACGAAAGCAGATCCGGAACCCTCTGGATTTCATCGAGCACCGCTCCCTCTGGAAACTGCGACAGATACCCGGCAGGATCGGACAGGGCGAACTCTCTTGTGTCGGGGCGTTCCAGGTTACTGTACGGTTTTTCAGGAAAACACTCTCTGCACAGGGTTGTCTTGCCCGACTGTCTCGGACCGGTTACGGTAACGACAGGATACTGGGCAGCGCGTGACTTCAGGGCAGATGCAAGATTTCGTGGAATCATGGTTATGCAATTTTCAAGTTCTACTTGAAGATTGCATAACTCCGTCTAAATACCAAATTTCCGGCATGGGCTATTGGTAGCAGAAAGCCTTGGGTGTTTGTGCTCAGGCGTGCGCCCTGTTTTACGTTATGCCGGAAATTTCCGTACCTTTTTCGTAATGCTTTTTTGCTGCACAACGGCGCATCGATAGCATTACGGATATGTAACGCTGCGATGCGACTGCAGCGTGAGACTGATGTGCCCCGATGATCAAGGATTTCCGCCAGATGCATCAGGCTGATTATGCTTTATTTTCGTGGTGTCAACAACAACACAATACCCATGTGGCAGGTTATCTTCATGCTTCTGGTTTCGCTGATACTTTCTTCGTGCAGCAATAAACCGGAGGATCCGCAGGCGCTCTACGAGAAATACCGCAACAGCGTGGTGCTCATCAAGAACCAGTACTACTACTCCCTCACCTTCGACAACGGTATGCGGCTTTTCTTCACGCTGAACGAAAAGGGAGCGGCGCCCGAGATTTACGAGACCGAGGCTGAAGCTGTCGAGCATGCGAGCATGGCGTTCGGTACCGGGTTCTTTGTGGGCCGGGACGGAAAGATTGCAACGAATCGCCATGTGGTGAACCCGCTGAACCAGGGGATGGACGCCGCCGGATACATAGCACAGAAAATCGCCGGGTTCAAACAGATTCTGGACGGTAAGATCGAGGAAAAGATCGCCGAACAGAACAAATTGCGAACTTACTTCGATGCCAACTACTCCAGTCTCGATGAGAACTCGATCAGCGAGCTGAAGCAGGCCTATGCGAATCTTGAATCGCAGATCACCGGGATGAAAGGTTTGCTCAACAGCATCAACTACAACCCCGACAATACGACGATACAGGTACATGTGGTGGATATCGGCGTCGCATACGACAACACCTACGTAACTTCTCTCCAGGATTTCAAAAGCTGCGTGGTGGTGAAGCAGTCCGGGGACGAGGCTGTTGATCTCGCCATCATTCAGCTCAAGGACAAGCGTACGCCAGAGCATATCACGGAATTCATTTCGCTGGAAGGGGAGGAGGGAAAACCGGAAACGCCGCCTGCAATCAACGACGATGTTTTCATGATCGGCTACAATTACGGCCTCGAGCTTGCGGTAACGAAGGAGGGCATCAAGTCGCAGTTTACGGCGGGCAAGATCACGCAGGAGCCCGACGACAATCGCATGCTTTACTCCATACCCACCCTGCCGGGTTCGAGCGGCAGTCCCATCATCGACAAGTGGGGGAGGCTTGTGGCGGTAAACTTCGCCAAGATTTCCGACACGCAGAGCTTCAGCTTCGGTATTCCGAAAGCCCGGCTCGTCAGCCTTATGGCGGGTACGACCGGGGATCAGCCGTATCTCGAAGCCGAAAAGGTAGCGAGCGGCAGCGCACCGGCAACCGTTTCGGCTCAACCCCCGGCACAGGCATCACCGGCATTGCAGGCAAGCAGGGACGAGGTGTACCGGAATGCCATCCGCGGATTCGTGGCCGCCGAGGACAGCCGGAATTTCGACAGGCTCTACAGCTTCTTTTCGGATAATCTCATGCGCTACTGGGACCTCTCGAATCCCACCTACGACGATCTTCTGAACCGTTACCAGTATGTGTCCTGAATTCCCGGAGAAAATGTAACCATGGTCGCCACAAATCAATGAAAAAAAGAGGGTTATGTGCAAATAACCCTCTTTTTTTGCCTTAAACATAGTCACATTAGTAACGATAAAAAAAGGAGGCGCCCATGGCTTTTCTATAGCAGGACATACCAATTTGTCTCTT
>DYNE01000118.1 GCA_020721225.1 Pelodictyon luteolum
GGGAGCGGGGCATTGCTGTATCAGGAGATGATCCGAAAGCAGCTTGGCGATCTGGCGCGGTTTGCCCCGGATGACGCGCATCTTATCAAAGCTTCAACCCTTGCCCGCCTTGCATCAGAGCGGCTTGAACGCAAAGAATCCGATGATCCGGCTGATCTGGTGCCGCACTATATCCGCAAAGCAGACGTGAAACCCATGAGGGAGCAATAACAGACTTGTCAACACATACTCAACGGATATTATGCGCGATTGCAAGCGGACTTCTTCTTACCGCGTCATTTCCGAAAATCGGCATATCGCAGCTTGCATGGGTTGCGCTTGTGCCGCTGCTTTGGACACTGTCCGACAGTTCTCCGAAACAGGCGTTCCGGCTCGGATTCATCACCGGATTAAGCCATTATCTGACGCTGTTATATTGGCTTATCAATACGATGATGACGTATGGATATCTGCCGGTCTGGGTGGCGGTTCCGTTGCTGTTCTTATTAGCTGCGTATCTTTCGTTGTATATCGGCGTTTTCTCTATGATATTAAGTTTTTGCAGAAAGCCTGTTTACGGCATGATGATGGCTCCCGCGCTTTGGGTTGCTCTGGAATATCTCCGTACGTTTATGCTGTCCGGCTTTCCGTGGGGGCTGCTCGGATATTCTCAGGTGCATCATCTGCAACTGATTCAGATTACAGATATTTTCGGGGTGTATGGGGTGTCGTTTCTGATTGTTTTTGCTAACATCAACCTAACCCCCCGGCCCCCTTCCCTGAAAGGGAAGGGGGAGAACACCTCTCTCCGTTCCGGGTCGGGGGTGGAGTCTCCCCTCTCCGTTTCGGGGAGGGGTCGGGGGTGGGGTTTGTGTGTCCTGATTCTCCTGATCGGAGGAACCTACGGATACGGCGTGTGGCAAATTAATCGCTTTGATTCTCTGGCAAAATCATCTCCTTCGGCAAAGATAACCGTTGTTCAGGGAAATATTGCTCAGACTGAAAAATGGGATCAGGCATTCAGGACATCCACCACATTGAAATATCTTGATTTATCTATCTCCCAGATCAAAGAAAAGCCTGATCTCGTGGTTTTGCCCGAAACAGCCCTGCCGTTTTATTTTCTCTATGATCCGATACTGACAAACATTGTTCAGAAAGGCATCCGCAGTGCAGATACGCATTTTTTAATCGGAAGTCCCGCTTTTCTTGAAAAAGCGAATGAAACAGAGTATTATAACAGCGCGTATCTGATTGCGCCTGACGGAAGTTCCAAAGGCAGGTATGACAAGGTGCATTTAGTGCCGTATGGCGAATATGTGCCGCTCAAAAAATGGATGCCGTTTTTGGGAAAAATTGTCGAGCATGTCGGAGATTTCAAAAGCGGCAAAAAAGGAAGTACGCTTGAGTCCGGCAATCTCAGTCTGGGGCTTCAGATCTGCTATGAAATCGTTTTCCCGGCACTTTCAGGCGCAATGGCGGAAAACGGGGCGACATTGCTGGTCAATATCACCAATGACGCATGGTTCGGAACAAGCAGCGCGCCGTATCAGCATTTTGATATGGCGGTATTTCGGGCGGTGGAAAATAAACGTGCTTTGGTTCGGTCTGCAAATACCGGCATCAGCGGATTCATTGATCCGGCAGGACGGATAATCGCTGCAACGCCGTTGTTTCAGGAAGCCGCAGTAACGCGAAGTATGCCGCTTATCACAGAAAAAACGATTTACACCCGATTCGGAGATTGGTTTGCGATAACCTGCTGCATTGCGGCGGTTCTCACATTTTTACGCAGGAGCAAAGAATGAAATTGACAAAAGAAGATATTCACAAAATAGCGCAGCTTGTCAGGAATCAACGGCATCATGCGATAAATTTTTCAAAAGCAATGGCGGAATATGTCGG
>DYNE01000119.1 GCA_020721225.1 Pelodictyon luteolum
TTCCTCCGTTCTCTGTTCAAGAGTCAAAGGCGCAACGCTTCGCTCTGTCTTCGACCCATCAGCATGACGACACGGCACAGGGCGAACGCCCCAGAGAGTTTTGCAGTACCGGAAAAATTCATCAATGCCCTGTTTGCAAACTTCGAGGACTTCACCACGCTTTTCTTCCTTGAGAATCACTTTCCACATTTCAAGCGGTATCTGGACGAATAGGGTTGCGTCCTGATCGTGGCACTCTGCCAATTCTTCGTCAGTCTTTTCATTGTCCAGGTGAAGGAGATCACGGAGACCACTCGACCAGACAAGCTGACGCTTGCCCTTGAAAGCTTTTGCGTATTCATGGAACAGGAAGCCGGCCAGAGGTGCAATTTCCTGCTGGAAGGGTGTTTGTGCTGAATCCCTGTCGATGTGAAGATCGAGCAGACCGAAGGGAGAAAGGTGGTCGTTTTGTCGTCCGGCCTTCAGGTGGCCTTTTGTCATTTCGTGATCGAGGCCCCACTTGCTGACGTATTGAGCGGCCTTGCTACCATCATCCAGAGATAGGCCGTGTTTATTTGGTTCAGGGAGTCCGGCAGCGACACAAGCAGATTTCCACTGCTGAAGGAGTGAGGGCGCACTTAGGAGTTTCTGCGAAACGCGTGCGGGTGAAGAGGTGAAAAGTAGCACGTGAAGATGGGGATGCCAGCCGTTCGGGCCGTAGGTGACCTCAAGGGTGCGAACCCTACCGAACACGCCGAGCTTATCCATTTCACGGGTGAAGCCTTTCCGGTTTGTGAACCTGCGGAAAGCGTCGGTAAGGCCAGCAAGAACGGTATCAATTTTGTGGTGGCCATAGTGCGGAACTGTCAGTGTAAGAAGCAGGGCACCGCCGCCGTTTGCTTTGGTGGTTTCTAGGGCCTCAGCAAGCTCTACACGTCTTTTTTCTGTGATCTTCGACGCACACACCGGACAGACCCAAACGGAGCCGCAGACCATCAAGCCGCCATAGCTGAACGTTTGTTTTTTGCTCTCCCAGACATCGACCGCCGTTCTCTGGGGAATGAGGGTACGGCAACAGGACTTGAGGCGACCGCCGACAATGCTTTTTGCAGCCGACTGTTTTGCCCATCTTTTGAGACGTGAAACCGCTTCGGTGTTGACTTCGGTGGGTGTGGGGGGGTTGCACGATTTCGTAAGTATACCAAGGGGAGCCGCCGAGCCTGAAACATGAACTCCCACCCCCCCGGCCGAGCCGGAGAGGTGGGAGTCTCCAGCGGAAAGGATCGCCGGAGCTGTTGACACCGCTGCTGGTGTTTGTGTATTATCCAAGGTGTTACACCTTTCCGCCGTGACAGCGAAGGTTTACAGGACTTTAAGAGGGTGCAGACACTTGCAGGTGTCGCGCCCTCGACCTGTTTTTAGAGCTTGAGTTGTTCGTTTTCCAGATCCTTCATCATTAATCCCACCATTTGGAAGAAATCACCCATTGAAGGATTTTTACCCGATTCATGGACGCGCTTTATAACTGGCCCCATGGTGTTGACCATGCCAGAAATATATTCATCGATCAGGATTGATTCTGTTCCGGGCATTGCACCAAAAGAAGAAAGCATTTCCTTGAACTGAACCATGTTGGATTCAGTCAGAGTAAGGTAGTAGCGTTTTTTGCCTTCAGCGATTTTTCCCATTTTTTTTCTCCGTTTTTCTTGTTTGTACAGGGCTGTGACAGCCTTGTCAATAATTATTCGCTATCGCTCTGCTGCTTCTGTCTATCTGGTGCTGAAAACCTTCTCTTTTGGGTGTGAGTGTTGACTTTGCCTGTGGTGAGTTGGTCGGCACTTTTGCCCCTTCCTCCGTTCTCTGTTCAAGAGTCAAAGGCGCAACGCTTCGCTCTGTCTTCGAC
>DYNE01000036.1 GCA_020721225.1 Pelodictyon luteolum
CAGATATTCTCGTCGACTCGTTTTCGGAAATCAGAATTTATAGAGGTTCCCTTATATGACTCCCTCGTTGGCGCACAACCACCCAGCCATCCCTGCGTAAGGCATGAATGACTTTATCATAGTTCTCACTCGGAACCTTCGTCATATGGCTACTTCCAGAAATTCAGCCTTCTCGCTGAAATCCATGTCATCTTCGACCGGCTCCAAATACAGTATTATGGCCTCCTGAATATTGTGAAGTGCATCTTCGCGAGTATCTCCCTCGCTTATGCAGCCCGGTAACGAAGGCACGAGCGCAGTATAACCTCCCTCGTCGCTTGGCTCCAGAACAACTCTTAATTGCATAAAAAATTTACGTTTATGATTCTCTGACAGTTCTGTTTTATATTTCAGTACGGACAACAGTCTCGCTGAAACAATACATAACCTACCTCTTCAACAATTTGCAAATCCTCTGCGTTTCATACATCATATTCACTTCGGATTAGTGTCTGGCACCACAAACAACCTCCCACAGGAAAATCCGGAAATATCCTTTCGCATAAACGAAAGTCAACACTCACCCGAATACCTTCCGTAAAATCAAAGTCGTTCACAACTCCATAACCTTTCCCTGGTAAACGAATTACTGGTTAAAGTTTTTTGCTCGAAAAAAGAAAAAAGCGATGAACTGATCACGCATACTGCCGCACCACTACGGCAGTATCTTTTCAATATCTTCTTTGGAGGTTTTCAGCGTAAGCAAGGATTTCACCAGCAAGTCAAGGGATACTCCAGGGTCTCCCGCTTCCATTTTCGCTACCCGCGACTGACTGGAATGAATCATGCCGGCAAATTCCTTCTGAGTAAGCCGAAGAGACTGACGCCGTGTTTTCAGATGCTGGCTCAGGGCAATTTTCAGGGCGATGAAACTTGACTCAACCTGATCAAGTTCGAGAAAATCTTCAGCATTGCCGATTTTCCAGCCTGCTGCTTCAAGTTTCTTTTGTTTCTGTACATCCATCATAGTTCACCAAAACATTTAAAGGGCATCATAAGCGCGGATACGACGTTTACAGGTATCAATCACACTTTTAGGAATTTATTTTGGCTTATCAGTTGTACGCACCATTGCTCAATATATATCAAATCCGACATACTCAACAACAAAAAGCAACCGATTGTTTCAAGCACTGAAAAAATCGCAGATGGAAAGAGTGGCTGAGAACAGACACGTCATCATGACGTCAAGTCATGCAATAATCCTTACAATCGCCGGGTTGCACCCCGCGCTACCGACATGCCATCCCTATCAAGCAAACTCGGGGACATTTATTTGCCTGAAAAACAGCGAATAAAAAAGCACATATCTGCACTGAGAAGGATACCCTTCAACGGCGTGGAGCCAACCGTCATTCTTCGATCCCCTCCAGCAACGCTGCGATATCTTCCGGTTTGGGCAACTGCCCTCTCAGTTCCTTTGGCAACGTTCTGGTGATTTCACAGGTAGCCACACCGATGGGTTTCCCTGCATCGTGCAGGTCATATTCCACTACCGTGCGATTTTTATCCTTGCAGAGAATGATACCAATAGACGGGTTTTCATCCTCCTGTCGTACCTCTCGATCAAGTGCTGTCAGATAAGGGAACCTCTAAAAAGTTATTGCGCAACCAAATTGCAGCGTTGTCCCGACAAGTCGGGATCGAAATCCTCATCCCGAAAGCTTTCGGTACCCCGGTTTTGTAGTTTATCCCGATCTATCGGGACCCCGTCCGCCTTGCTCTTTGACCGCTCATCACACTTTTTAAAGGCTCCCATAAAACTGCATCTTGCCGACAAACTCGGGTATGAATTTGCCGATCTTCAGCTCGATGGCAACCAGTGCCTTGAGTCGCCTGTGAAAAAGAAGCAGATCAATGAAATATTCATCGCCATCAACCTCCAGACGATACTGACTTCCCATAAAGGCGAACATGCCGCCCATGGCTCGAAGAAAATGCTCTACCCTGGCAATGAGCGCCCGCTACAGTTCCCGTTCGCTATGCTCTTCTCCCAGCTCCAGAAAATCGAAGGTATATTCATCCTTCACCGCAAGTTTTGCCTGTGCACGAAGTTCCGGCTTGAGAGCCTGATCGAAATTGGTCTGCCCGATCAGGGATTTCTCATAGCTCTGGTTATCGATCTGATGAATCCGAACGCGGATTGCTCCTGGATAAAAAGAATAACTCACGGCCACATATCCCAACAAAAATGATGGCAACAATTTTGTTGGTAAAATAAATTTCCTTAAAATGCCAACAGTACCGTTGGCAACAAAACAAACGTGATCCGTTATGGAGAAAAAGCTCAGGCAGGCACAGGGAAACTGGGTTGATGGCGACCGGTTCTGGGGGCGTGAAAATGATCTCGCGATTCTGACCCGGATGATCGACGAAGGGGCTCACATATCCATTGTCGCCCAGAGGCGAATGGGTAAAACCAGCCTGATGAAAGAACTTGCAGGACGTCTGAGCGACCGTTATATCTGCCTGTATCTTGATTTGCAGGAAGAGAACGCACCAGCCGATGCCGTTGCAGCGCTCGCCATGATTCTCAAGCCACACGAAAGCTTATGGCGAAAAACAAAAGCCCTGTTCTCCAACGTTTTGCATGCGGTTTCAGGAACGGTCGAAGAAATCAGTGTCAGCGACATCGGCATCAAGCTGCGATCCGGTCTCGATGCCGGTAACTGGATGGACAAGGGAGACGAGCTTTTCAGAATTCTCTCGAAGTCGGAAAAACCGGTGCTGCTTATGATCGATGAAATCCCACTGATGGTAAACCGCATGTTGCGGGCCGGCGATGAGGGCATAACAAAAGAGAATATCACGAACGTCGACAGGTTTATGTCGTGGCTCAGAAAAAACAGCATTGAGCATCAGGGAAAAATCAGAATCATACTCTCAGGAAGCATCGGGCTGGAACCGGTACTCCATCAGGCAGGATTGAGCGCGGTGATCAATAACTACCAGCCTTACGATCTCAAGCCCTGGGATTTCGAGACAGCAGCCGATTGCCTGAGGGCGCTTGCAAACAACTATGAGATCGAATACGAAGATGATGCGGAGCTCGTCATGGTTGAAAAACTCGGATGCTGCATTCCCCATCATGTACAGATCTTTTTCAGCAGCGTCTATACCATGTGCATGCACCGCAAGAATATGCGCTTCCGCGCTGACGAGGTACGTGATCTGTATGAAAGGGAGATGCTCGGATTGCGAGGCCATGCCGAACTGACACATTACGAAGAACGCCTTTCGCTGTATTTTTCAAAGGAACGGTTACCGCTTGTCAAGGCCATCCTTACTGAAACAGCCGTTTCTGATATCCTGACCAAACCTGTACTTCTTGTGCTTCGGGACGAATACACTGCTCAGGATGAATGTCCGGATGAAGCACTCGCCGAGATGCTGCGGATTCTTCAGCACGATGGATACCTCGCCAGAAAAAAAGAGGGCTATGTGTACGAATCAGGCCTGCTGAGGGACTGGTGGAAAAAGGCGCATGAAGAATTTTATACAAGGAGAAAATAAACCATGACAAGGCAGTTCGTCAAATACAACCCGG
Source organism: Pelodictyon luteolum (assembly GCA_020721225.1). GTDB lineage: Bacteria > Bacteroidota > Chlorobiia > Chlorobiales > Chlorobiaceae > Chlorobium > Chlorobium luteolum_C. Next base: position 3,587 of record DYNE01000036.1, read on the forward strand.
CGTTTCTCGAAAGCACACAGCTTGTCGAGAATTTTGTAGTACGGCAAACCGACCTCTCGGTAATCGTACGAACCGTTAAGGAAAACACATCTGCATCAAACCAGCATCTGCTTGTCGTCGGCCCTCGCGGAAGCGGCAAGACAACGCTGGTACGACGGGTAGCTGCCGAAATTGAGCGTGACGATGCGCTGTGTAAAGCCTGGTATCCGCTCGTATTTGCAGAGGAAAGCTACAACGCCCTCTCAGCAGCGGATTTCTGGCTTGAGTCGCTCTTTCATCTTGCCGAACAGACCGGAGAACAGCGATGGATGGACTCGTATCATGAACTTCGTCGCGAGCCGGATGAAAAACGTCTTGCCCAACGCGCGCTCGGACAACTGCTCGATTTTGCCGACCGTATTGGAAAAAGAATCCTGCTGATTGTCGAAAACCTCGATATGCTGCTTTCGGAATTCTCAAGCGAGGACGAAGCCTGGAGTCTTCGGCGTACGCTGATGAATGAACCAAGGCTTATGCTTCTGGCGACGGCAACCGCACGGTTCGAACAGATTGATCACCCTGCCAAAGCCATGTTCGAGATGTTCCGGATTCACGACCTTAAACCGCTGAACGATGAAGAGTGCAACGCGATATGGGCGCTGGTCGCCGGAGAACCTTTACCGGGAATGCAGATTCGGCCTGTCAGGATTCTGACCGGAGGCAATGTGCGTCTTATCGCCCTGATCGCCCGGTTCGGAGCCAAACGTTCCTTCCGTGAACTGCTCGAAGACCTCATCGATCTCATTGACGAACATACCGACTATTTCAAGAGCCATCTCGACAACATGGCTCCAACAGAAAGAAAAGTCTATCTCGCACTTGCAGAGTTATGGAATCCATCAACAGCAAAAGAGATTGCTGAAGTCGCCCGGCTCGACGTCAATACAACGAGCGCCTTGCTGAAGCGCCTTGCAAGCCGGGGAAAAATAATTGTCGAAGAAGAAGGGAAACGAAAGCGATGGTATTCAATTTCGGAGGGTATTTATAACATCTACTACCTCATGCGTCGGAGAGGAGGCCCGTCAGCCAGGGTCAAAGCTGTAGTACGATTTATGACCAGTCTGTATGAGGCCGTCCCGGGAGCCAGACTTGTACTCGATGAATCCAATTCGCTCAAACCGGATGAATGCCGTAACCATATAACGGCATTAGCAGAAATCTACCGTTCCGCTCAATCAATACAACGCATCGAAATTGCAAAGTCGATACCATCAGCGGTTATTGACTCACCATATCTCGAAAACGATATCAGGGAAGAAATGATAGCGAACGATACTGCAGGCAATCGTAAAAACGAGACAGAAAAGATTCTCAACGAAATGAGCACACAATTCGATACAGCTTCCAGGCTTTACCATCAGCATAACTATGTCTCTGCAATAGACATCCTGGCACACCTTATTGAACAGTTCGGGCAGAGGCAGGAGGCCCCTGTTGTCAAGATGAATATGGTTGCAAAAATATTACGCGCCAAAGCTTTATTGAAACTTGACCGGCATGAAGAGGTATTGGCCGATGTCATGGCGTTCATCGATCATCAAACGTATATTGACTATTCGATTCTCATACTGATAGTAAATCTGTTCGTTGAACTGGCAGCCTATGGCTATGCCGAAAAGGCACTTGAAATACTTGTCAGTTCAGAGACACAGCGACATATTGAACCTCTTGTTGCAGGTTTGCGTCTGTATTGCGGTCAAGTGGTTCGCACATCCACCGAAATTCTCGAAGTAGCAGAAGACGTAGTAAAGCGAATTGAAGCCCGGAAACAGGAGCTTGACGACCAACGGTTCGAGTCGTCAAGCGTGGATGTAAATTGCTGAAATGATCGTATTGGATTGTATCGATGTTTCATGCCGCCTGAACAGGCACCATTCACCCGAACACCTTCCGGTACTCCTCCTCCGTACGCTTGTCGGCGCAGGTAACGGTGATGCGTTCGGGAATAGAACCGAACATGGTGCTGAAGTTGTTCACACAGGAGGGCGAGGCGAAGTAGATCTCGTCGATGAAGTCGAAGTCGATGCTCTGCTCCAGTTCCTGCGCGCCGTGCTTGTAAACGCATAGCGGCGTCACCCTGTTGCCGAGCGCCTGCAGCCCGTTTACCAGATATTCGTCGATAAGGTTCGAACCGGGAATCAGGATGCTCTCGGCAGCGATGCCCTGCTCCCTGAACATGCCGACGATATCGCCGCACCCTTCGGGTTCGAGACTCTGATCGGGTATAACCCCGTATTTCTGCAGCTCCGCGGTTGCCGCCCTCCCTGTGGAGATAATGCGGCTTTTGGCGAGATGGCGGACATCCCTGCCGTAATCGAACAACAGCTTGAAAAAGTATTTCACCGAAAACTTGTTCTGAAAGAGCAGCACGCCATACGTTTCGATCTGCCTGAGAGAGTCGTTCACCTTGCTGAGGTCGGCGCCCTCGATCTGCCTGCACGGAAAGTGCACCATAATGTATTCCGTGCTGCTGTACCGTTTGGCCTCGCCGCCGGTAATCAGCACCTTCTTCTTTTTCGAGTGCCAGTTCTCGGCTATGAACTGATTGATGTTGTCGCCGATGATGAGCAGGGCCGGCGAGTAAACCGCCCGTTCGCGCGCTCTGAACTCGTCGAGCGTGCCGGTGAAGATCTGCTGGTTGTAGCGGGTCGCGTTCTGCACAACGGCAACCTTCGTGTTTCCGCTCCGCCCTTTGGCGGCAACGGCGTCGAGCACGTCGTGAACCGTTGAGGCAACCATGTAATACACAAGCGTATCGGCATCGGGCACCTGAATCTTGCTGACGGGATGACCGGTGCAGAAGGCTACGGAAGAGGAAATCTTCCGCATGGTGAGGGGGATTTCGGTATAGGCGCTCGCACCGTGGGCTGCCGTGATGCCGGGGATGATTTCATAGCCTATTCCGTTTTTGCGGAGTTCGTCGATCTCTTCGCCTCCCCTGCCGAACACGAAAGGATCGCCGCCTTTCAGCCTTGCGACGGTTTTCCCCTGCCGGGCATGGCGTACGATCTCCTGGTTGATCTCTTCCTGCTCGAAATGATGGCAATCCTTGCGTTTGCCGGTGTAGATTTTCAAACCGCTGAACTGATCGACCAGTTCAAGCGACACGAGGTCGTCATAGAGAATCACGTCGGCATCATGCAGTACCCTTTCGGCCTTTACGGTAAGCAGTTCGGGGTCGCCCGGGCCTGCGCCGATGATGTAAACATATCCCTGCTTCTGTGTTTCCGGTATTGGTGCTGTTGCTGTCATGTCTGTGTACTTCTTTATAATTTCACTTCAAGAGAGAGCTGTCTTCACGCATCATCTCCCTTATCCTGTTGCGCCATTCAACCGACTTCTTCACGTTCTCTCCGTTCGAGGAAATAGCGATGGTCATCTCCCCCTGCCTGATGACCGCCGGAGATATGAAGCTCGACAGTTCGCGATTATCGACCACATTCACAAGAATGCCAAGCCGTTCGGCGTCGTCCTTTATCTGCCGGTTAACCTCCCCGTCGTTCGTGCTTGCATAAACGAGAAAGGCCCCTTCGAGATCGGAAGGCTCATACCACTTGACGATTTCTGTGAACCCTTTTCCTTTCAGGTCCGGATGAATCTCCGGCGCGAGGATGGTGATGTTGCGCGTGTACTGCTCGACCGTCTGTATCTTGTGCATGGCAATCTTGCCCCCACCGACGAACAGGATTTTTTTATTGTCTATCCGGACGTTGAGCGGAAGAAATACTTTTTTCATAGGTGCTTTGTTAGCTGATTAGCTTAAAGGACAGCGGAGATTCCTCTCCGCCATCAGCAATGTAGATAAACAAATGGCGGGTTGAAAACCCGCCCTCCGTTCAGACGCTTTGAAAGCGGGTATGTTGCATGGAAGATTACGCCTCCTGCTCCTTTTTCACGGTCACGGCAACCTTCAAAAGCAGCGTCAGCACGAGAATGCCCACGGCCCAGATGCCGAGCGTGACGGTGAGCTCCGTCAGGGTAACGCCGTATTCGGTGATCTCTTCGAGCGGCGAGGGCACGAATCCGCCGAGAACGAGCCCGACCCCCTTGTCGATCCAGATGGAGCTGACCATGCCCACACACGCGGCTACAAGCCACTTCGAGGTTTGGCGCAGTTTCGGGTTGAACAGTATTGCGAGAGCACCGAAACCGAGAAGCAGCGAGAGCCACATCCACGGTACGAGGGCGCTCTTGCCTTCGAGACCGAAAAACAGGTACTGCAGGCCGTGCATGTGCGCCGGCACGTTGCTGTAGAAGGCGGTGAAAAACTCGGTACCGATCATGAAAAAGTTTGCGACGCCTGCGTAGGTGGCAAGTACGGCAAGTTTCTGACGCGCTTCGTTGCCCGCGTCGAAACCGGTGGTCTTTTTCAGGATCAGCGTGACGAGAATGAGCAGCGAGGTTCCCGCGGCAAAGGCCGAAGCGAGAAACCTGGGAGCGAGCACTGCGGTGAGCCAGAGGTGCCGTCCGGGAAGGCCTGCGTAGAGGAAGGCCGTAACGGTGTGAATGCTGAAGGCCCAGGGAATCGAGAGATAGATGATCGGTTTTACCCAGGCAGGCGGCGATACCCCCTTGCGCTCCGCGCCAAGTACGGTCCAGGCGCTCACGAGGTTGATGACAAGGTAGCCGTTGAGTACCATAACGTCCCAGAACACCATGGCGTGCGGCGAGGGGTAAAGCAGTACGTTCAGCACGCGGTCGGGACGACCCATGTCGGCAAGGATGAAGAGCATGCACATGAGCGTGGCCGCTACGGCCATGAACTCGCCGACGATCACGGTTTTGGCGAACGCCTTCTGGTTGTGCAGGTAGTAGGGAATCACCACCATCACTGCCGAAGCCGCCACGCCCACAAAAAAGGTGAATTGCGCGATATAGAGGCCCCAGCTCACGTCGCGGCCCATGCCGGTTACGGTAAGCCCTTCCCACATCTGTCGCGAAAAGGCCGAAAATCCTGCGCCTATACACAGCAGCAGGAGTCCTATCCAGAGCCAGTAGTTCCGGCTTCCTTTCAGAGCTTTTTCAATCATGACGATACATTAAATGATATAAAAGACCGAAGGTTTCGTGCCGAGTTCGGGTTTGCGCTGCATGGTTTCGGTGGATTCAAGCAGTTTGCGGATCTCCGAACCGGGATCGTTCAGGTCGCCGAACACCAGCGCCTGCTCCGGACATGCTTCGACGCAGGCCGGATCGAGTCCTTTGACCAGCCGTTCGGAACAGAAGTTGCATTTCTCCACCACACCCTGCATGCGGGTCGGATACTCGGTACTCGCAAGCTTGATGCCCTCTCTCGGATCGCGCCAGTTGAAGCTGCGTGAACCGTAGGGACAGGCAGCCATGCAAAAGCGACAGCCGATGCAGCGGTGGTAGTCCATGGAGACGATACCGTCCCACCGCCTGAAGGTGGCTTCGGTCGGACAGGCTTTCGTGCAGGGAGGCTCGGCGCAGTGGTTGCAGAGAGCGACATAGGGCCTTTCGGTCACCCCGGGACTCTGAAACTGCTGGCTCGCGGTAGGGAAAACATGCTCATAGGAGCTTTTCCAGATCCACTTCACCTCGTCCTTGCGATTGCCGAAATCGGGCACGTTGTGCGTGAAGTGGCAGGCGGCAACGCACTCCTTGCAGTTGCCGGCGCACTTGCGGGTATCGATAAGCATGCCCCAGCGATGTTTGCCGGGCTCGGGCTTCTCGTCCCATGCCGGAAGCACGGTTTTTTCGAGCGAAAGCGCCGGAAACAGGCCGGCTGCTGATCCGATGCCGGCAAGAATGCCGATACCGGCTTTCTTGATAAATGATCTGCGATCTTCGTTCATCAGGGCGCCTCCATGGGTGAAATATGGCAGTTCCAGCAATTTGGTTTCACATTGGCGTACATGTGGCAGTTGAAACAGAACATCCTGTTGCTGGAATGGCAGTTAAGGCAGGTGTTCAGACTTTTTTCGATTTTTCTGCCGTCGGGAGCCACATGCACCCGGTTTCCGTCACGCACGGATGAGTGGCGCCATTCGTTCAGTACGCGCATATGGTTGGCCCGCATGTACTCCTTCGAGCCGATGCATGCCGAGCTGTCAACGGCTGCAGCTGCAGGAGCGGCGATCTTTTCCGCCTGGCTCTCCTCGTGCCGGAAAGCGTAGACGCCGGCAAGCACCAGTATGAGCACGGCAGCTGCCGTCATAATGAGTTTTTTAGTCAACGTCGCCCTCCTTCTCTTCAATTCCGGTCATGGGATTTTCCCTCAGATCTTCGGTTCGCTTTTTCTCCCCCTCCATAACGAGCGCATTGCCCACCAGTTCGTGCAGGCCGTAAACCGACACGCCGGGGTTCCAGTAACGCATGAGCGGCGGAAGGCTTGCCCGGTCGATGGCGCAGATGGTCACCAGAGAATCGACCTTGTGCTTCTCCCTGACGTGACGCACGGCATTGGCTCTCGGAAAACCGCCCTTCATGCGCATCGCCATATTCTCTTCGGCGTTGATGCCGCTGCCGGAACCGCAGCAGAAGGTCTGCTCGCGAATGGTATTCTCCGGCATCTCATGAAATGAGTTGCACACCTTGTTGAGAATATAGCGCGGCTCCTCGAACATACCCATCCCCCTTGCAACGTTGCAGGAGTCGTGAAAGGTGGTGCGCAGGTGGTCGTTGCGTTTCGGATCGAGTTTGAGCTTGTTGTGATGGATGAGATCGGCGGTAAACTCCGCGATATGCACCATTTTCGTGACTTTCGCATTGGCGAATTTCGTCCCGGTAACGGGAGAAACCGGTTCCTGCAGAAAATCGGCCGGCCCGTTCATGGTGCTCATGTACTGATGTACCACGCGCCACATATGTCCGCACTCGCCGCCGAGAATCCATTTCACCCCGAGACGCTCCGCTTCATGGTACATTTTCGCATTCAGCTTCTTCATCATGTCGTTCGAAGTGAAGAAACCGAAATTGCCCCCTTCAGAAGCGTAGGTGCTGATGGTGTAGTCGAGGCCGATGTGCTCGAAAAGAAGCAGATAACCCATCATGGTATAGACTCCGGGATCGCCGAACACATCTCCTGACGGAGTGATGAAAAGAATTTCCGCCCCCTTGCGGTTGAAGGTGGGATTCACCGTCACGCCGGTCAGCTCCTCGATGTCGTCCACCAGCGACTCGATATTCTGCACAAAGGTGTGCGGTTCGATGCCGAGGTGGTTGCCCGTACGGTTGCAGTTCGCCACCGGGGCTAATATCCAGTTGTTGTTCAGGCCTATAAGCTGCAGGATCTCGCGCACCATGATGGTAATCTCGGCGGTATCGATCCCCATGGGGCAGAACACCGAGCAGCGGCGGCATTCGGTGCACTGGTAGAAATACATGAACCACTCCTTGAGCACCTCAGTGGTAAGCTTGCGCGAACCAGCAAAGCCTTTCAGGATCTTCTCGACCATGGGAAAATCGCCGCGATAGACCGACCTGACCAGCTCGGCCCTGAGCACCGGCATGTTCTTCGGATCTCCGGTACCGAGAAAGAAGTGGCACTTGTCGGCACAGGCGCCGCAACGGACGCAGGAGTCGAGATAGAGCTTGAGGGAACGGTACTTTTTGATGCGCTCCCTCATGCCGTCCATGAGGGTTTTCTGCCATCCGTCAGGCAGTTTCCAGTCATCATCGGTAACGGCCCACTTGCGGGGGTTCGGAAAGCCGAGTTCTTCGATCACCTCGGGTTTGGCGGGAAAACAGAAGTTCCCCTCGCGGAACTCGTATGGCATCTCCCACCACTCGCGATCAGCGTAATCGCCTTTCAGCGGGCTCGGTTTTTCCTCAAACTCCTTGATGAGATCGGCTTGTTTCGGAAGGTATTTTGACATTTTTACTCCTTTTCAACCGGCAGTTTAGCCTTTTTCATCTTTTCTCGGTATTCATTCTCGTACTCTGCATAGGTACGGAACTTGACAGGGGCGTTCCAGGGATTGACATGCCTCTTTTCACGGGTGTTGTTGAGCATGGTTCGGGTTGGGCTCAGAAAGATTGCCCCCATGTGCATGAGCTTGCTGAACGGAAAATAAAGCAGCAGTACACAGACAAGAAAAAGATGAACATAAAAAAGCGCCCCGATTTCTCCGGGGGCCTCGAAGCTGAAGCTCATCAGCCGCAGCATCTGATCCTTCACCGGCATCACGTCAACCTTGGCGATATAGCGCATCACCACGCCGGCCGCAACAATGCCCCCGAGCAGAAAGAGCGGAAAATAATCGGTCGGCAATGAAATGATCCTGAGCTTCGCATCCATGACCCTGCGTACAAAGAGAAAGGTAATTGCCGAAAGCGCCAGGGCATCGGTTACGTAAAAGGCCGGAAGCGTGACATCCAGAAAGCTGTCGGCCTGATCGAGATAATCGGCAAAACCCGGAACCATGACAAAAAAGAAGCGCGCATGACGCAGCACGATAATAAGCAGCGACCAGTGAAAAACCAGTCCGCCCATCCATAGCCACTTGCTCGAAGCGAAGGTGATATCGGGCCCCTTGCGCACCTCGGCCTTGTTGTTGCGGAAAAGCGAGCGGAACAGCAGCACTTCGGAAAGTACGCGCACGGCAGCATGCCATGGTTTCGTCGGGCTCTCGATTTTGTCGTGGTGAATCCAGTCGAGCGTTTTCTGCTGGCCGCAGGTCGAAGTTATGTTAAAGGGCAACGGCCTTTTGAGCCAATCGACCATCCTGTAGAGAAAGCCGGCGACGAAAAGCAAAGCTGCGAGGTAAGGAACGATGACCCCGAAGAGATAGCTCAGCCCGGCATATTGAACTCCGATAAAAGGAATGAGAGCAAGAACGGCCACCATTACAAGTGGCATGAGAATTTTTTTCATGTTCCGGCCCTCCTCAAAAGCATATGCATCTGACTGCGGCTCTCTTCGACCTTAAGCTTGTAGATCAGTTCCCGATGCTCCATGAAACTGTCGAACGCATCGAAGGTTATCTGTTCGATACGCTCCCTGCAGAGCTCACGGTCGGCACCCGGAGACGCGCTCTCGAAAAGAATGGTTTGCAGTTCCCGAAAAAGCGACATGGAGCGCGAAGGTCGAAACGGGTGCACGGCAAGAATTCGTGCAAGCCGGTTTACACCCTCCCTGCAGGTTTCGCCTCCATCCCCGAATCCGTCGAGAATCATCCCCATACCGTCGGCAAGCGCCTCGCCTAGAGGTGTCCCCGCTGACATTTTTTCCGCAAAAAGTCCGAGACCGCGTTCATGCCATCGTTGAAGAATATCTTTCCGGTTTTCCTGTATCACCCTTTCCCAGGTTTTACTCATTGTGCCTTGATAGAATGGTTTCGTAAGAGGAGCGTCCGGTCTCAGAGCCAGCTGTTTACCTGATGCTCTTCGACAAGATCGACAAATCCTTCGTAATCGACGGTTGCGACTCCGGCGGCAAGCTCTGAAATGCCCCGTGCGTCGAGATCTGGCTTGAGCGCATAAACCGGATTGCTTTGGAGTACCCCGGCAAGAACTTCGGAAAACTTATTGCCGTTCTGAACCGCATAGACTCCGTCTTCTATGAAAAGCACGGGATCGCCCGGCTGAAAAAACCTGATACAGGTATCGAACGTATCGCCTGAAAACGGAGATTTGTTTATGGTATGTAACATGGGTAGAAGTCGGTTATTAATGGTGAATGATCACATCCTGCTCTTTCATAAGCTCGCCGATCCGGGAAGATTCGACCACCTCGACATCCACAACCAGATCATCTTCGCTGAGCCCGCGCTCTTCAAGCGAAATGCGGTCTACATAGAGCTTTTCGACATCGTAGCCGTCAAGCGCCATGAAGGTTTTCGCAAACCCCTTGATGCCGATTCCCGCAGTATCCTGATTTTTTTTCAGAGAGTAGATACCGTCGCCGATAAAGACAACCGAAAGGTCCTGCTCGTAGGCGGCCATGATAAGGATCATTTCAAGACCCTCATAGGTGTAAATCGTACCGTGAGGCGCATGGCGCATCACATGCATGATCTTTTTAACATTTTCGTTTTCCATATTGTTTTCAGTCTCCGAAGGTTAACAATCTGTCGTTGCGGATGGCTATATCGGTAAGCGTGCCGAGGCCGGTGATTTCACCGCCGTCGATAAGCACTTCATCGCTGATGCCGCGCCTTTTTGAGGCGGCAATGCAGGCCAGAATTTCCACCCCGTGCTCCTTATGCAGTTCATTCCACCGGCTTGAAATCTGCCGGTCATCCTGGGGAGGATCCATGAGCTTCGTCACGTTGATGACTCCGTCGTTGTAAAGGAATACGGCATCGACCGTATGTCCTTTGCGGATTGCCGCTTCGGCAAACTTGTAGGCCGTATCGGATGCCTGATGGTTGTACGGCCCTTCCTTGAGCAGGATTCCTATTTTCACCTTTAGTGTGCAGTTAAAAAGTTATGGGAAACATCTACCGTCGTCATACGCTAACAGCAGCTTCCGGCATCGGCATGCAGCGCCTCGTAGAGCGGCAGCCAGGTCCGTGCATATTCCGCAAACGGTTTTTCCATATACTGTGCAAAATACAGGCCATTTACGGCTGACTCGATATTGCCCTGCCTGAGCGCGTCAATGGCCTTTCGTCCATAAACGCTTGTATCTTCAGCAGTAAGCTCAACCTGCCGCCAGTAATTGATGGCCTCATGCCGAAAAACCGCGTTTTTCGGCAGGGCCAGAGCCTCCTTGAGGGAGGTCACCGCAACATTGCGGAATCCGAACGTTACCGGCCAGCCGGTTTCCGCCCAAGCAGCCGTGCGGGCAAGAGCCTCTTCTATCTGATGTATGAGAGCTTCGTACATTGCTACGCTGTTAATTATTGTTGGTTCTATCGACCCGTCAGCAGTTCAGGGATAAAACGTACCCAACGGACAACCTCCCTTGACTACCGCCTCACCGCAAACTACCCACAATCTTCTCCTCCTCCCGCAGCGAAGCTGCGATACTCCTGCGATGCGTCAGCCAGCAATACTCCCGGATGCGAAGCATCCGATACTCCTGTCTACTGACTTACAATCCATCCCCCATGCCCATCTGGATGTAACCCGAAGGACATACCAGCGAACAGATGTGGCAACCGACGCATCTGGAATAATTCGTATAGACCACCTCTCCGGGAGGGTTGTCCCTTAACCGGGTAACCGCTTCCTGAGGGCAGAAAGAGACACACTGCTTGCAGTCGAAACAGAGCCCGCAGCTCATGCAGCGAGCGGATTCGGCCTGGGCCTCCTCTTTCGAGAGCGCCTGAAGCAGTTCGTCGTGATTCCCCACAACCTCTTCGAGTTCGATGTTCTCGCGCTCGGCCTGATCGGAATGAAAAAAGTAGAGAACATCCTGCTTCTGCACTTTCGTCACTTCGCGGTATCCCTGCTCGGGCAGCGGCTCTCCCTTGAGAAACGCGTCGATCGACTCTGCCGCCTTGCGACCGTGACCGACCGCAGTCGTGATGAGATCGACCTTGATGGCGTCTCCGCCTCCGAAAACATTTTCCTTGCCTGAAATGCGGAAATGACGATCGACCTTCAGCCACGGACGACCTCCGGTAATGCTCTCGAAACCCTGCATATCGGTTGTCTGACCTATGGAAGCCACAACCATGTCCCCGTCTATCCCGAAAGTCTCGTCGGAACTCCTGTAACGGAAGAACGGAATGGGAGAATTCCACCCCTCTTCGCCTTTCTCCTTCCTGACCATCCTTGAACAGAGAAGACCCCTGAGGCCCGACTCGGAACCGATGAGCTCAACAGCACCGGCAAGGTAGTGCATAACCGTTCCTTCCCGCTCAGCATCGTCGAATTCATTCTGAAAACAGGCCATCTCTTCTCTCGGCACACCGGAAATCACCACGGCCTCGGAACCGAGACGCAGGGCAAGACGGGCTACGTCCATGGCTACATTACCGTCGCCGATGACGATGACTTTTTTTCCGACCGGAATATCGTCGCCCAGCACCTCATAGTTGCGCAGAAAGTCAATAGCATTGGTCACCCCCGGCATCGTGTCGAAACCCGTAACCGGCAGAGCGCGCCCCACCTGGGCGCCGACGCCGACAAATACAGCGTCGTACTCCTTTTCAAGTTGTTCGAGCGTGACATCCTCGCCGATGCGCACACCCATTTTCGTCTCCACGCCGAGATCGATGATACGCTGAATTTCGGCCTCCAACACCTTGCGGTCAACCCGGTAACCCATGATGCCGTAAAGCACCATACCGCCGAGTTTCTCGTTGGCATCGTAAATCGTGACGGCATGTCCTCTCCGGCGAAGCTGGTAGGCGGCAGAGAGGCCGGCAGGACCGCCGCCGATGACGGCAACGCGTTTTCCCGTGTCGGTTCCGGCAGCCGGAAGCTTCAGTCCCGCCTCGATGCCATAATTGCCTATAGCCTGTTCAACGGCATTGATGGCCACGCTTTCGTCATGGTACTGACGATTGCACGCCTTCTGGCAGGGATGCGGACAGATCCTGCCCATAACGGCAGGAAAAGGGTTGACGTTGACGATAGTCTCCCAGGCCGACTTCCATGCGTCGTCAGACTTGTCGGTTCCGTTCAGAAACCGGTGATAGCCCCTGATATCCTCTCCCGCAGGGCACTCCGCCGTACAGGGCGGAACCTGACGGACATAGATCGGGCACTTGTGACTGCTGTCTCCGAAAGCCACAATCTTGTCGGTTCCCTCGAGCTCGCTGAATTCCGGGAACCGGTAGTTTGTCGCGTAATCGAGAATAGGGTTTGATTCCACCATGATAATAATCTCCTTCGGTTAAAACCGGACGTGTGCCGACTGGTTGAAGGTAGTCCTGGCATGACGATAACTGTCGATCATATTATCGTCGAACGTCAGGCCGGTTTCTTCGAAAAAGCGTTTCCACCCGATCCGGTTGATCCATTCGCCGACGCGTTCCCACGGACGTCCACCCTCTTTGTAGGCATTCAGGATTTTTCCGACAACCTCGTTGACTTCAGGCCAGCGGGGCGGATTGTTGGGCAGGTTATGAGCCACAATGCTCATGGTCGAAGGTTTGGAACGGGCGTTGCTGTTCTTGCCACCGACCCAGATCGCAAACTTGGAGTGCTCGGGATGGTTGATCTCCATAGCGGGACAGGCTCCGAAACAGGCGCCGCAGCAGATGCATTTGGCTTCATCCACCATCAGCGAGCGCTTGCCGTTGACCACGGTAGGTCTGATTGCCGCAACCGGACAACGGGCAACGGCTTTCGGCAGTTCGCATACCATGGCAAGATGGTCGTGATTGACGCGGGGAGGACGGGTGTGCTTGACCACGATAGCGATATCGGCCTGGCCGCCGCAGTTGATGGAACAGCAGGAGGTAGAAAGGCGCACCTTGTTGGGCATCTTCATATCCTTGAACTCCTCATAGAGAGAGTCCATCATGGACTTCACAACGCCTGAAGCATCGGTCGCGGGAATATCGCAGTGCAGCCATCCCTGCGTGTGCGATACCGAAGAGACGCACATGCCGGTTCCGCCCACCGGAAATCCGAGAGACTCGAGTTCCTGGATCATCGGTTCTATATTTTCCTTGTTCGGGGTCAGGAACTCGACGTTGTTGCGAACCGTAAAGCGCAGATGTCCATCGGCATATTTATCGGCCACATCGCAAAGAAGCCTGACCATATCCACCGTATCCTGACGGGGCGTGCCGGCCCTGACGGTATAGATGGCATCGCCGCTTTCGGCGACATGCATGAGTACTCCCGGTTTCGGGATCTCATGGTACTTCCACTTTCCATAGTTTTTTCTCACGACCGGATGAAGAGCCTCTTCATAGGTGTGCGGGCCCGACTCTATGGTCTTCCATTTTCTTTCAGGACTGCTCATGGTTTTCTTTTCCGTTTGAGGTGTGGTGCCGCCTTAAGGCAGCGATACATTCTTCTGATTCAATCTCCCCAACAGCGCACGGTCAATACGGCGCCTTGAAGTAGGGATTGTCACGCGGCCTGGAGACCATATTGATATCCGCTTCGATACCGGCTCCTTCAATGAACTGCTTGAGACCTACGCGCTCGATCGTTTCTCCGATGCGCTCATGGTCGAGACCCGCGTCTTCCCACCATTCGATGATCGTTTCGATCTGCTCGATAAAGGCCTCCACATCCTCATCGCTCTCCATCTTCATGAACGGAATGATCAGAGAACCCATGTTGACGCCGACTTTAAGGGTGTTCTTGCCTCCCATCAGAAGGGAAATACCCCGCTCCTTGCCAGGAGAGAGCGCCTTCGGCATGGCATTCAGGCAGTGCATGCAGCGCACGCAGTCCCTGGTTTCGATATGCATTTCTCCCTCTTTAAGGGAGATCGCCCTGGTAGGACAGAGATTGATGACCTGGTTGACCAGCGCATCCATACCTTTCTTTTCCACCCAGGCCGTAACTTCGTCACGATCGATCTGGATGGCATCCTTCCATGTACCGATAACGGCAAGATCGGAACGCATGATGGCATTGGTACAGTCGTTCGGACAGCCGGAAAACTTGAATTTCAGCTTGTAATTCCATTCGGGACGGTGCAATACGCCAACAAAATGCTTGAGTGCCTTCAGATGGAGATTGAGATTGTCGTAACAGGCATTCTCGCAGCGTCCGGGGCCGATGCATGAAACCGCCGTACGCATGCCGGCTCCGGCTCCGCCAAGATCCCAGCCCGCCTCGTTCAGCTCGTCAAAACACTGCTGTACATATTTTTCTTCGATGCCCTGCAGCATGATGTCGCCGGTCTGGCCGTGCAGGGTGATGATGCCGCTGCCATACTTCTCCCAGATATCGCACAGCTCACGCATCATGGCCGTGTTGTAATGCAGACCCGGCGCCGGCTGAATCCGCATCGTGTGGAATTCAGCCGCTTCGGGAATTTTATCCTTGATCATGGAGTACCTGGTGATAACACCGGCTCCATAACCGTCAACCGTAACAAGACCGCCCTTCCAGTACCCCATTTTCGTGTTGTAGGAGTATTCAAGCTGATCGAGCACCCCGCGAAGCATGGGCTTTTTCGTCCGTTCGGCAAGTTCCTTGAAGCCGGAAACGAAGCTTGGCCAGGGGCCGCTTTCCAGCTCATTAAGCATCGGGGTCGGATTCAGAAACTTCCCGTTCTCTTCCGAATGGCATCCCCCGCAGTGATGTCCTTCACGCGAAGAAGCATCTTTCGCACCTTCCATAGTTCCTCCTTTAGTTCACTGATAAATTGGGTTGGAAAACAGCAGTCCGCCGCGATTAAACGCAACCGGTCGGTTTGGGAAGTCCGGCAACCTTACAGGCCTGCAAGGCCGGGCCTTTCGGAAAAAGTCCGTAGAGAAATTCCGATGCTTCCTTCTTGTCGATGCCCTGCTCGGCGGCGATAGCTTTTGTCAGCACCTTCACGGCAGGAGCAATCTGATACTCGTCATAGTAGTTCCTGAGGAATCTCACCAGCGACCAATGCTCTTCCGTCAGATCGATCTCTTCGCCTTCAGCGAGTTTTACTGCAATATCCTCATTCCAGTCCTCAAGATTGACGAGGTAGCCGTTTTCGTCAGTCTCGTAGGTTGCGCCGTTAACTTCAATGCTCATGATTCGCTCCTTTTGTGATGTTAGAGAGTTGTAAAATCCGCCTGGTCTGCCGCCCAGTGTTACGCAAGTACACATCAAGGTTCAGAAAGGGGAACAGTAAAAATCAGTTATGTATTTATATAACTATATAGTAATAAAAGAGCCGCTATTTTTCAAATCCTGCAAAGAAAAAAATTTTCTTTTCTGCCTTGCGGATACCGGTCTGCACAAATGCAGTCATCCTTTCAATACAGATTACCGGAACATGAGGTCGGGAGGACACTCCGAAAAAAGGGGAAAAACGGCGCTCAAAAACAGTTATAGAGAAATATAACTATATAGTAATAAAAGGAGTGCTATTTTTCAAATTTACCGCGTGTTTTTTGTTTTTTACCGGTTCATTTTTCGAGCGGGTTACGAGCTTTCCACTCTGCAGCAAGATCGGTAAACCTCTTCGCCCATTGCGGATTTCCCTGTGCATGCAGATGAGCGTACGAAGCGAAAAGATTCCTGTACATGATTCCGTCATGCTGTCCGGTAACGCCTCGACCTCTTATGACGTCGAACTGCCAATCGCACCCCCCTGAACCCGAAAGCGGTGACGAGTAGTGAAACTCATGCGCTCTTACTTCCGCTCCATGTTCAAACCAGGGACTTTGGGTGCAGCTCCTCAGATTCAGATACCCATGCCCGGCAGGGCGTGGCTGAAATCCGATATCGAAGGGAAGAATACCGGCAAGGGAAAAGGTTTTTCCGCCGTATGTCCCGCTGCGGGAGAGCCAGATCAACCCGCCGCATTCGGCATAGAGCGGCATGTCCGACTCAACCCTCCGGCTCACCTCAAGCATGAGCTCCCTGTTGCTCCCGAGTTCGAAAAAAAACGATTCAGGAAACCCGCCTCCCAGATAGAGGCCGTGAACATCGGGAATCGAGCGGTCATGCATGGAGTCGATATAAACAAGTTCCGCGCCGTTCTCTTCAAGTGCCCTGAGGTTATCCGGGTAATAGAAACAGAATGCCGCATCCCTGAACACGCCTATCCGCACCCGCGCTTCAGACCGGATCGAAACATGCTCGTCCGGATATGACCGAACAAGGGGGGCAAGTGGAAAAAGCGCACGAATTGCCGGCATGTCGCAGTAATGCGCAACCTGATCGGCGGCTTCGTCGATAAACGAAGCCGCTTCGGCAGTTTCTCCCACAGTCGTAAGACCAAGATGACGCTCGGCGATTGCGAGCTGACTATCCTCCGGAATCGAACCGAGCACGGGCACCCGGCAGAACGTTTCTATCGCAAGTTTCTGTTTCTCTCCGTGACGCCGGCTACGCACCCTGTTGAGAATAACTCCCGCAATCGTTACCTGCGGCTGCATTGCCTGCATACCCATAACAATCGCCGCTGCGCCGCGGTTCATTTTTCTGGCGTCGATAACCAGAAGTACCGGCGCCTCCAGCAGCGCGGCAACTCCGGCGCTGCTGTCACTGCCATCGAGCGACAAACCATCATGCAGCCCATGGTTGCCCTCTATCAGGGCAAGCGTACCATTCCGGCCGTTACGGATAAACGAATCCCTGCAGCCATCCTGACCCATGAGCCAGGGATCGAGATTATAGCTCTCTCGCCCGGAAGCAAGAGCATGCCACATGGGATCGATATAATCGGGCCCCTTTTTAAAGCAGGTAACGCGCTCACCATGACGGGTCAGATATCCGGCAAGACCAAGCATAACCGTTGTTTTGCCGGAACTTTTATGCGGAGCTGAAACCATCAGCCGGGGAATAGAGAGGCTGTCCATCGACGATTTCTTTTAGTGAACCTCATGATCTGAAACATCCTGCTCCATCGGAATGATGCTCATCCGATGCACAGGGAAAACCGATCCCGACAATACAATCGAGAGTCTCACAAACTGCAACGTTATTATCGCTGAGTTTGAACCGTTGGCCTCCTCTGATCAGGGCGCAACTTGGGAGTAAAAAAAACATCCGCTAAATCGGAATCGACAACTTCCCCCGTCTGGTTCACCAGAGGTTCCTCATAATCGTTCCACCCCCTGAGACCGGTTTTCAGCGAAACAGCATCCTCAAAACCAAGCTGCTGCATAGCGGCGACCGCAAGCACGCTGCGCCGGCCAGAGCGGCAGATCACCACGACTTCACGCTGTCGGGCAGCGGCAAGTTCAGGTACGGTTTCATCATAATCCCATTCGCAGGCCGATTCAAGAATACCTCGAGGGACATTGATGGAACCCCGTATATGCATGGCGTCGAACTCATACGGTTCCCGCACATCGAGCAGCAGCAAATCGGGGTTCTCTTCCATGCGGGACGCAAGATCCCACGGCATGATTTCACGAACATCCCCGAGGCAGTTGTCTATCAGACTGTTAAAGGTCAGCATAACACGCTATTCCGGATTGATTACGATTGATCATGAGCCTGCAGCCGCTATAACTGCGGCATGTTCAGACATGATGCAAACAGGATTATATGGCGACAGAAAAAACGTCCGGACAAAAAACCGGATGCGACGCTGGTAGGGCAGGAGGAGACTGAACACCGACGCGCCGTTAATTCTCTCTTTTGAGTATAGCGCAAAGCAGGCAGATTTCCGAAATAAGAGCAAACATATCCCTCCGCTACCGCTACCGTCACCACGCCGATCACACTGCCTCGATACGCTCATCTTTTGCTCCAGAAACTCTCGACTCGTATATAATGCAAGCCATCGCCACCTGCAAAAGAAATCGCAATACTGCATATGTTTCATAGAATAACACATAAATGTCTGAAATATTATTATATTATTAATATATACCCTAACTTATTAAGGAATTGCAACTATAAGCCCTTAATAAACAGAGCGTATCGAAAACTTATTCCGGCACTGCCTTGTTGAAAAGAAAAAGAAAGCTGCCATGACAGAAAATCAAAAGAACAGTTCTGCCGCCGCTTCAAGGCCATGGATCATCGATACCACCCTGCGAGATGGAGAACAGGCTCCCGGGGTTGCATTCACTGCGGCGGAAAAAACGCGAATCGCCTGCATGCTTGCCGAAACCGGGGTCAACGAGCTGGAAATCGGATATCCGGCTATCAGCGAAGAAGAGCGCAACACCATCAAAGCGATTACCGGACTCCATCTCCCGCTCCGGTTGACCTCCTGGGCCCGGGCCGTATGGCAGGATATCGAACATGCCGCGGCCTCGAACACGGAAGGCGTTCACATCAGCTTTCCGGCATCGGAGCTCTACATGGAGCTCATGGGTAAAAATTACCTGTGGGTACGCCAGCAGCTTCAGGAACTTGTGCCGAGAGCAAAAAAATATTTCAATTTCGTAAGTGTCGGCGCCCAGGATGCGACAAGGGCAGATACCGGCCTGCTTCTGGATTTTATTGGTGACGCCGCCGCTTGCGGAGCTGACCGCATAAGGCTTGCCGATACCGTCGGCATAGCAACCCCGCTCTCGATCATCGATCTCGTAGGGCGGTTGAAAAGCGCATCTCCGCTGCCGATAGAATTTCACGCCCACAACGACCTCGGAATGGCTACGGCCAATGCATTCACCGCTCTTGAGGCCGGATGCGCTGCCGTGAGCGTTTCGGTAACCGGATTGGGGGAACGCGCAGGAAATGCAGCTCTTGAAGAGCTTGCCGTCGCCCTCTCTCTTTCGGGAAAATATACCACCCGTCTCGACACCGGTATGCTTGCACAGCTTTGCGATATGGTCAGTCGGGCTTCAGGCCGTCCCATTCAGAGTCAGAAGCCTATTGTCGGAAAATCGGCTTTTCAGCACGAATCCGGTATTCACTGCGCTGCACTGCTGAAAAATCCGCTTTCATACCAGCCGTTTCTTCCCGAATATGTCGGCAGAAACGATTATGAACTGGTGATAGGAAAACACTCGGGCAGTGCGGCCATCAGTCACGCCTACCATGCGCAGGGCATCACCCTGTCAAAAGAGGAGAGCAGCGCTCTGCTTACCGCGGTAAGAAAAACTGCGGGAGAAAAAAAGCGCGCTCTTACGACATACGAACTGAAAACAATCTATCGATTACATTGTCAGACAAGTACCACCATACTGTAACCGAGATGCTCATTCCCCAGAAAAAAAAAGACAGCAGCATCAGCCTCCTGGCTGAAGTCAGCAGAACCGTAACGATCGAAAAAGATATCAGCAAGGTGCTCCGTCTGGTACTTTTCATCATGTCGGAGCATATGGATATGCTTCGCGGAATGATCACCATTCTCAACCGCGATAATGACGAAATAGTCATCAATGAATCATTCGGACTGAGCGAAGAAGAAAAAGAACGTGGCCGCTACAGGATCGGAGAGGGCATTATCGGTCAGGTCGTAAAAACCGGTAAACCGGTTCTGGTACCAAATATCAATGACGAACCATTGTTTCTTGACCGAACCCGTTCCCGTCAGAAGGAAAGAACCGACGACCTTTGTTTTATCTGCATTCCCATAAAGACGGGAACCGAGATCATCGGAACCCTCAGCGCCGATCGTCAGATTGAACCGCCATTTCCCGAAGACCCGTCCAAACGAGCCAAAGCGGAAAGCGAACGGATGGACATGATGCAGCACTACGTCGACCTGCTTTCCATTATCGCCTCCATGATTTCGCAGGCGGTAAGACTCAAACAGCTTGCTCACGAGGAGAACTCGAACGGAACAGTCGCGACGCACTCTCTGAAAGGAAAAAATCTGCTCATTCCCCACCGGGACAATGAAAGCCACGAGGAAGAGATAGACGAAACGGAACGCCCGGCAAACATTATCGGCAATGCGAAACCGATGATGTCATTATTCAAAATGATCGACAAAATCGCAAAAACCAGCGCAACGACCCTTGTGCTCGGCGAAAGCGGTGTCGGTAAAGAACTCGTAGCCAGCGCCATTCACTTTAAAAGCCGTCGTTCCGACAAGCCATTTATCAAATTCAATTGTGCGGCCCTTCCGGAAAGTATCGTTGAAAGCGAGTTGTTCGGCCATGAAAAAGGCTCTTTTACCGGCGCCCTGGGAATGCGCCAGGGCCGATTCGAACTGGCCCATACCGGTACCATATTTCTTGACGAGGTAGGCGAACTCAGCCTGCCGATCCAGGCGAAGCTGCTCCGCATTCTGCAGGAAAAAGAGTTCGAGCGGGTTGGCGGCTCTAAAACCATCAAAGTCGACGTCAGAGTGATTGCCGCAACCAACAGAAATCTGGAAAACCTCATCCGTGAAGGACAGTTCAGGGAAGACCTGTTCTATCGGCTTAATATTTTTCCGTTGACCGTACCGCCGCTCAGAGAGAGAAAAACCGATATTCTGCTGCTCGCAGATTATTTTGTCGAAAAATACAACCGGGTCAACCAGAAAGGAATCCGCCGTATTTCAACGACATCGATAGACATGCTGATGCGCTACCACTGGCCCGGCAATGTGCGTGAACTGGAAAACTGCATGGAACGCGCGGTCATTCTGAGCGAAGATAACGTCATTCACGGCTATCACCTTCCGCCAAGCCTTCAGACTGCGGAATCGAGCGGCACCCCATATACCGGCTCACTGCAGCAGAAGCTCGACTCGATCGAAAATGAAATGATCATCGAAGCGCTCAAACGCACAAAAGGAAATATGTCGCGGGCGGCTATACAACTTGGCCTCTCGGACAGAATCATGGGATTACGGGTTAAAAAATTCAATATCGACTATCGAAAATTCCGTATATGAAAATCTTTTCTTTTACAAAGAAACAAAACAGCGTAATAACGCCTTCATTTTTTGCATTATATTGTTTTTAAAAGCTCAATCGCATATAGAGCACTTCCGACCTCACGATTCGCGGCATAGTTGAAATTGCCGTAGGCTGCTCGCTATCGGCTCGTTATAAAACAAATTTGTTCAGTACGCTTTCTCTCAAGCGCAGAGAGTTCACTATTGCACACGTTACAATAACAACATGAGCCCCATTCCGGACAAGAGAGAGAACGTCGGTTCTCTCACGATTGAAATGGTTGAATTCAAAGAGGAATGGCAGTTTGAAGACCCTCAAACCGGCGTGTTTTATAAAAACGGCATTATTCCCCAGAAGCTTTTTCTCACCTTGCTGGGAGGAGACATTCAGCCTGAAAGCGCAAAAAAAGCTATCGCTGCTCTGGAAAGCATGTTCAAAAGCGGTGTACTCTCAAACTGCGCGTACATCAGAATAGCTGACTATACAAAAGTCATTAACCCGAAGTTCCTTGGCGTAAAATCGTATAACCTATTGATTTTCGATAAAT
>DYNE01000120.1 GCA_020721225.1 Pelodictyon luteolum
GCCGGTCTTGCCAAGGATACGTCGTTCTCTGAAGCCCATCACACTGCCTCCTTTTCCAGAAGCCACATACTAGATCTGCTTCAATTCTCACTATACCCGCTTGGAGAAGAGGGTCAAGGGTTGGTTGATGTGGGGTAGAGGGCGCACACGGTCTTACCCGGCGTTCCCGCACGCAAACTCTTCTTGCGGAGATTAAATGGGAAAGCTTGGGTCTGTCCGAATCTCTCAAAGAGATTTTTAGGTGAAATTGCTACTTATTTGAGTTTCAGCCCTTGCGAACAAGGGCAATGAAAATTGTCCTTGTTTGCAAGGGAGCATTTTTTAGTTGAAGGTCATAGATTCCTTTCCTAAATTCATGTGTTCACCACAAACCCATGAAAAAGGAGGGGGAATCTATGACCGTAAGCAAGTTTATCCGAAAATTGCTCAAACTCAAAGACGTAATCGTTGTCCGTTTTGAGTTTCGAGGCAGGAATGGGGAATTTCATCTCTGGGTCAAGCCTCTTAAAAATGGCGCCCTTTGTCCCGAATGCAGGCGCCGCGGGCGTATCCTTCGAACGATGGATCATCGTTTGTGGCAAGATGTTCCCATCTGTGGGTGGTCGGTGTTGTTTCACTACCGTCCAAGAGAGATCATGTGTCGCCGTCATGGTCGAGTCCAGGAGCTTATCCCTTGGGCAGATGCCTATGCCCGTGTCACCTATCGTTTCGAGTATGTGATGCTTCTGTATTGCCAGTTAATGACTCAGAAGGGGGCTGCAAAGATCCTGCATGTTCCTAAATCTACCCTTTCGGACCAGCTTCACCGCACCATTGGGCGCCTGCGAGAGGGACACAGGATTCGGGATCTTAAGACGATCGGCATGGATGAGATCTCCTACTGCAAGGGCCGGAAATATGCCACCGTCGTCTATGATTTGGACCGATCTCGCGTCGTATGGGTCGGCAGGGGAAAGGGCCGGGAAACCATTGATCGATTCTTCAACGAGGCCCTCAGTGACTACCAAAAGGGTCAGATTCTATGGGCGTGCTGTGACATGAGCGCAGCATACATTGGCGCTATCGAGGAGCACTGCCCGAAGGCCACGTTGGTCCTGGACCGCTTCCATATCGTTAAGGCCCTCAACGAGGCTGTCGATGAGGTCCGCAAGCAACAATGGCGAGAGGCTTCTGACCATGAACGCAAAGTGCTCAGAGGGCTTCGCTGGCTCCTTTTCATGCACTCGGCCCATCGATCCAAAAAGGACTCTCGTATCCTCAACGCCCTTCGCAAGGGTAATCGCAGGATCCATCGAGCCTGGGTCCTTAAAGATGAATTTGAGCAGTTCTGGGAATATGGGGCTCCCTGGGCCGCAGAACGCTTTATCAAGCGTTGGTGCACTGCGGCACTCCAAAGCCGTCTTGAACCCATCAGGGATTTCGTCAAAATGCTCAGAAAGCATGTGCATCGTATTCTGCCCTTTATTGAGAAAGCCATAACAAACGCTAAAGCCGAGGGTTTGAACCGAATCATCAGGAATGTCAAAAATCGGGCCAGTGGATTTCGTAGTTTGCCGGCTTTTGTTGATATGATTTTTCTCACGGTCGGCGATCTGGATATCCCGGCACAAATCCCAGTAAAATTCCGAACGGTGTGAATGATGCTCAAACCCCGTATTCAACGGATTCTATGGAGTTTCTACTTTTGAGAGTTTCGGATATAGCCACATTATCTATGTGGGTCATCCTGTGGTCACAAGACTTGCACTCGAGGATTCGATATCCGTTCTTTTCAAAAACATGTCTTGCCGGCCCTTTGCATATTATGCATTTCACTTCTGTTCGTTGCTTTTCTAGCAATCGAAGTGCCCGATCCTAAATTTCTATCTCACG
>DYNE01000121.1 GCA_020721225.1 Pelodictyon luteolum
TGCGCTTGTGCTGCTCGGAGGAGTTTTCTCTCCGGCAAATGCTGAAGACCCGCCGTCTTTTGTGATGAAATGGGGAACGGGCGGAACCGGCGATGGTCAGTTTGCCTATCCCATGGGCTTGGCTGTGGATAACCAGAATAACATTTATGTGGCGGATAACGGAAATTACCGCGTACAGAAATTTGACTCAAACGGCAACTTTCTGTTCAAATTGGGATGCATGGGAGCCGGAGATGGACAACTGAATCGCCCGATGAGAGTCGCGACAGACCCTACCGGCAATTTTGTCTATGTATCGGATGGTTACAACAGCCGTGTTCAGAAATTCGACCTCAATGGAAACTTTCTGCTGAAATGGGGAAGTGTCGGCACCGCAGACGGACAGTTTAATCAGTCCGAAGGTATAGCGGTGGATAGTAGCGGCAATGTCTATGTTTCAGATTATAATAACTCCCGCATTCAGAAGTTTGACAGCAGCGGCAACTTTCTGCTCAAGTGGGGAAGTCTCGGCTCCGGCGATAGTCAGTTTTATTCTGCCGGTGGAATTCCGAGAGGGGTAGCGGTAGATCGTAACACCGGCAATGTTTATGTTGCAGATACCAGAAATCATCGTATTCAGAAGTTTGACAGCAACGGCAATTTCCTGCTCAAATGGGGAGGTCTTGGCACCGGAGATGGTCGGGTTAACACACCCGAAGGTGTTGCTGTGGATACTGCCGGTAATGTCTATGTAGCGGAAAGAAATGGTTGCAGGATTCAGAAATTCAACAGCAACGGCAACTTCCTCAGCAAATGGGGAAGCATAGGTACTGATAACGGTCAGTTCAATAATTCGACTGATGTTGTGCTGGACAGTTTCGGGGATATTTATGTGATAGAGGGCGTGAACAACCGCATTCAGAAGTTTTCCTATACGCCGATAACAACACGGGTCATCAGTCTGAGCGGCAATGCGGCTGTCAGCAATCTTCTGAACGGCAAATTAGATTTCGGCAATGTTCCTGCCGGAACCACAAAACAACTGACGCTGACCATCAGCAATAACGGCAATTCGCCGATAACTGTAAGTTCTGTAACATATCCGGCAGCGTTCACCGGCGATTGGAGCAGCGGAACAATTGCGGTGGGCAGTTCTCAGATTGTAAATGTAACCTTTGCGCCGACACTTGCTCAGAAATATGGCGGTACGCTGACGGTCAGTTGCGATAAAACCGGCGGCGCAAACACCATGTCAATATCCGGATCATCTGAAAATATGCCGATATTTGTTGCAAAATGGGGAACTCCGGGCAATGTTGCGGGAAGCGGCAACGGAGAGTTCAGTTGGCCTGATGGTCTGACTGTGGATAATGCGGATAACATTTATGTGGCGGATAATCATAACGCCCGAATGCAGAAAATTGACCGCTACGGAAATTTTCTGCTCAAATGGGGAAACAGCGGAACCTCAGAAGGACAGTTTGCCGCACCACAGAGAATTGTAACAGACAGTACAGGCAACTTTGTCTATGTAGCAGACGGTTCCAGCAACAACCGTATACAGAAATTCGACCGTAACGGTAACTTTCTGCTGAAATGGGGAAGTGCCGGCACCGGAGACGGACAGTTCGCTACTCCGACAGGCATGAAGGTGGATAATGCCGGAAATGTCTGGGTTTCGGATTATGGTAACTACCGCGTTCAGAAGTTTGACAGCAACGGTAATTTTCTTTTCAAATTCGGCGGAAGTTCGGTCTGCGGAGATGCAAAATTCATGGGCGCAGACTTGGATATGGACAGCGCAGGCAATATTTATATTGTAAGCGGAAATCTCGGTTATCTGCATAAGTTTGATTCAAACGGTAATTTTCTTCTCA
>DYNE01000082.1 GCA_020721225.1 Pelodictyon luteolum
CACCAACTTATTGTAATAGAAATACTTGTATTTGTGAACTGTAGAAGATCAGCCTTACTTGCAACCCGACCAGTTCGCAGCATTGACGGCGGCCAAGTTAATTTCATGCAAGTGGTCAGGATTGTACTGACTTTCAACGTTATCGCAAGCTTTTTACATAAAATACGTTATTCCGGTTGTGCGCGACGAGTGGGAGTACGGCTTATGCGGGGTTTGCGGTGTGCAGCAAGACGACGGGGCTTGGGGAGTGCGTGTTCAGGGGGTTACGGGTGGGGTGATGGTAAAAACATTTGTATTTCATATCAAAAACCCTTACTATTAAAGGAGTTATATATGGGCAATGCCCCGGGGTCTGCGCTAAGCTAGCGGGCCGAAATTTATGAAAGAGACTTGGCGACAAGTCTCTTTCGTTATTTTACGCCAATAAGTCAAAGCAGCTGTATTTAACAGACATGTATGGAAAATCGTTTTCCGACAGCACGCAATCAATTATTTTACCCGCTTCTTTCAATCTCCTGTATGGCTGACAGAGAGAGTCATACCCACCTTTAACCATTGGAAAAAGAAAGAGATCCGCTATCTGAAGCAAAGGGTTACTCTTTGTTTTTCTTTGCGGCTCACCAAGTATTATTCGTGAGAAATCTTCAGCCGAGAGCGGTCGATACCCTTCTGATGTAACTGGATTAAAAGGGTTACCGATTTTTTTCAACTCCTTCAGGTACGAGACTATGTCACGATCTTCGTACTTCCCTGATGATTCAAAAAGTATCTCAAGTTTTCGATCTTGCTTATCCGCATATTTTGCGGACCGCTCGACTAAAATGGAGAATGTGGTTTTGCACATTAACCAAAGCCGATCGTTATATTTCTCTTTATAACGCGCAACATATCCGGGGCGATGCACCACACAGGCAATTCCGATGACAGGTAAAGAGAGCAAAAAGCTTTCGAGAGCAGGATAGAAGGACTCAGCGTTTTCCTGCTTTTGAAGCCATGCAAATTTGCCTTGACGACATCGTATTTTTGTGGAATGGAGGTAATAGTCAATCCCCCATTCATTGATAAACGCATGATACTTGCCGATAACAAGACCTATATTTTCTTCCGGCACAAGAATTCCACCCAAAGCAAACCCATCCATTTTGTCACGACGACCTTCCTGTGATAAACAATTTTTATCAGGATTTCGAGAACCGCTGTCATCGAAATACAATAGTATTTTGTTGTTCTTGAAAGGCATTCTGTGATATAAAAATTAAGGTATTTACGGAATAATGCTGCCTATTGTTAAATGCTTACATTGTAGCCATATCATCACCAGAGATAGCATCTCTGGTCCGACGCTCTCAACCTGGTTGGGAGCGTTTCTTTTTTACAGCTTGCCGGATTTCCTTTCTGACGTTTTCAATTCTCCGGATTTGTTGAGAGTCTCCTTTATCTGTATGAATGCAACGTTGTTACGTGACGGCGTCGTTCGACAAGTTCCGACGTACAGGTTCCTGTCGTGCAAGTACTGTATTCATGCGTTCCTCCGATTACGGACATGCATAGAAATAGATGTTTATTTATGCAGATGGAGTGCCGTGTGCATATTTTTGGGCGGTTTTCTATACATGTTTGGGGTTGCTCGCATTGGTATACGGGTTTTTGCTGTCCAAAACAGGCCTAAGTGATAATGTAGTAAAGGTTTTGGTTTTTGGCAGGAGGATTTGAGTACTACTGCGGGAAGCACATAGGGGAAAGCGTGCCACCAGTTTTGTGGCTCTTTGCTGAATTGGGGGCTTGGCTCGAATGGCGGACAGGAATGTTCGCCATTGAACCGAATAGAATGGCGGACAGGAAGGTCCGCCTCCCTGTATGCTCGCGCGTTTTTATCCCATATCCGGAAAATCCTGCTGAACGCGGAGCAGGGCATCCTGCTTCAGCCGTACAGCGGCGGCGAATTCCGGCCAGCGTCGGACGGCTTCGGCCACATCCCTGACGATGCCTTCATGGTCGGGCACCGAAAAGCGCTTTCCAACCGTTTCGAAATCCTGTCGTGCAATATCGCGGAACTTTCCGTTGACGGACATCCTGTGCATGAACTTCCACTCTCCGTATGGGGTGAAGGCGTGCGTCAGGCCGTATGCGGGGGAGAGTGACCAGGTTCCGGCAGCGTCCATGAGGAACGAGAGGCTTCGGGTGTGATCGTCGCAGTTTGCCGCAAGCACGTTGAATACCATACGCCTGAAGGCCTCCTGCATGGCCGGTTCCGGCAGTCCGAGCGCTTTGATGGTTTCGAAGTACCGGTCGTAATCGTGGGTTTCCCCTTCAATGCAGTCGAGATGCCGCAGGGCGCAGAGGCTCTGCAGATGCAGTTTTTCGCCATCCCGGCGGTCGAAGCGGCGAGTCATGAAGTGCGCCCGTCCGTTCTCTTCGAGCAGGCCGCATTCCGTCATGGCAATACCGGCAGCTTTTGCCATCATCGAATAGGCGTATTCGATCCGTCCGAAAGAGCTTTCACAGCTAGTATCACAATCCATGGCTACGCCATCAAGCTTGATTATCCACAGCTCGAAACCCGGCCCGGCCGGCAGTTGACCCGAGCGGATTTCGTCGCTCTCCTCGTTCCATGCAATGACGGCTTTCGGCTGTTTGCCACCGGCGGACGCGCCGACCTGAAAGAGGTTCGTCAATGCGGCCTCGGTTTCACGGTCGTTGTGGATATTTGCCGCAAACGCCGCGTCCGATGCGGCAACCAGACTATCAATTTCCAGTTCCTTCGGTTTCGAAAAGCGAGGGCCGCGCATAGGGCGGAACTCCAGCGCACCCATGCCGCTGTTGCCCATGTATGCGAGCCGGTCCAGCGGCGTGATCGCTTCAGGTGAGAGTCCCTCGTTTACCAGATAGGTCTCGATCAGCCTGCTGCCGAACCCTTCGGGGATGGAGTCGGCAAGCAGTCCGGGGAGCCGCATGAAGGTGGCTTCAGGCAGCAGCGGAAAAGCGTGGACAGCCTCTGTGAGAGGCATGGTCAGAGGCGCAAGCTCGATGCCTCCGGCCTGCCACGAGTGGTCGTATTCGAAGATGCAGCTGCCGGAACCGGGTTCCATCGTAACGGTTCCGACGGTACGATTCCAGGCACGAACTTCAATGCGGTTTACTGAGCGGTACATGGCAGGATAAGATGTTTTTTCTGTTGGTGGTCTGCAGACGATCGGTGCAGTTTGCAGGATAACGATTATTGCCGATAAACAAAGCCCCGATATGGGTTTTTCGGGTGCCTTATCCTTTGATGACGGCAAGGGGTTTCAGACGGGCCACTTTTTTCGCTATACCGCAATCGTCGATAACCGCCACCACTTCATCGACATCCTTGTAGGCGGCGGGCGCCTCTTCGGTGAGCCCGGCCTTCGAACCGGCTTCTACGATAATTCCCTGAACCGCAAGCTGACGCAGCAGCGTTTCCGCATCGGTCTCTTTGCGGGCTCTGGTACGCGACATGGTGCGGCCCGCACCGTGACAGCTCGACCCGAAGCTCTTCTGCATGGCGGCTTCCCGGCCGCAAAGCACATAAGAACCGGTACCCATGCTTCCCGGAATGAGCACCGGCTGGCCGGGGAAGGCGCGGGTCGCCCCCTTGCGGTGCACCACGAGTTTTTTTCTGACGCCCCCGACGGTATGGGTTTCGATTTTCGCGATGTTGTGCGCCACATCGTAGAGCAGCTCCAGATTTTCATCCGAGCCGAACACCCGTTTCCATGCCTCCCGGATCTCCCAGGTGATGAGCTGCCGGTTAGCCCAGGCGAAATTTGCGGCAGCCGACATGGCTTTCCAGTAGCTTTGCCCTTCAGGCGACCTGAATGGAGCGCAGGCCAGCTCCCGGTCGGGCAGGGCGAAGCCGAATTTGCCGAGAGAGCCGTTCATAAGGCGGATGTAGTCCGTGGCAACCTGGTGGCCGAGGCCGCGCGAACCGGTATGGATCATCACGCACACCTGATTGCGGAACAACCCCATCCGTTCGGCCTCCGTTTCGTTGTAAATCGCCGATACGTACTCGACCTCCACGAAATGGTTGCCTGCCCCCATTGTGCCGAGCTGATCGTGACCCCGCGCTTTTGCGTGGTCTGACACCGATGCCGCGTCGGCCGCATCGAGCCGTCCGCCCGATTCGATATGGTCGATATCGGCTTCCAATGCGTAACCAAGTTCAAGCATTCTTTTTGCGCTGCCTTCAAGCACGGCATCGATTTGCTTGCCTTTGAGGCTCAGCATACCGCCTTTCCCGACGCCCGACGGCACATCTATCCGGATGGCCTTGCCGATTTCCGCCATTCGAGTGTGTACCTCGTCTTTTACGAGCGAAGATCGGAGCAGCCGCACGCCGCAGTTGATGTCGTAGCCTATGCCGCCGGGGGAGATGATGCCTTCGTCGTAATCGAAGGCCGCAACGCCGCCTACCGGAAACCCGTACCCTTCATGCACATCCGGCATGGCTAGCGCATGGTTCACGATTCCCGGCAGGGTGGCCACGTTCACAAGCTGTTCAAGCGGCCGGTCCCGCACAATCTGCCCGAGCATGCGTTCGCTCGCATACACCCGGGCCGGCACCCGCATATCGCTTCGGTACGAAGCCGGAATCTCCCATACACAGGGCGATATTTCCTTCAATACGCTTTTCGGTACCATGGTGGTATTTTTCTATATGTCAAACACAATCATCGTTTCCCACTCTTGGTTCCTGTTCCGGCGTACATCGGCCTCGTGCCAGGTGACCGCCTTGATGTCGCGCCGGAGCGAAGCGAACCGCTGTCCGGAAAGCGTGGCAGTGATCAAAGTTTCCGTAAGGCTGTGAACGGCAACATCACGGAATGCGGTTTTCCGCAGCGAGGTTTCAAGCAGTACTTCGTTGAGGAAATCGATGAGTAGAGCGGTAATGTCCGGCGCTTCGATGCTCACCGCAATCGTATCGGCATGCCCGGTTCCGGATTCTGTCGGCCCGAGAATCTTCGTCATGGCCGCAAGTGCATCGGCGAAGAGCTCTTCAAGCTTAGTGGCATGGACGCGAACCCGGACGTCGGCGGTATGTTCAAGGATTTCGTAGGGCATGGAGGAAGTCGTTCAACTATACCTTCAGTAATACATCGGCGGGTATATGCAGTTCCTTATGCAGCAGTCGAATCTGGCGGATAGATAATGGTCGTTTCCTGTTTAACAGGTCACTTGTCCGACTTTTCGATCCAATAATCCTTGTCAAATCCTGTTGATCCAGCCCCATTTGATCCATTCGAAACTCGATTGCTTCTATCGGGTCCGGGTAATCGACCGGAAAATGCTCTTGCTCATACTTTTCTATGAGAATCCCGAGGATTTCCAGTTCGTCGCCATCCTTTGTGCCCGGTTTTGCCGTGAATATCTTTTCCAGGCGCGCAAGTGCCTGCTGATAGTCCTGTTCGGTTTTTATCGGTTTGATCTGCATCGTGTGCTCCTGAATTATTCAATCAATCTCGATGCCGTAGGTATCGAGCAGGCCGATCACTCCCGGCAGGGAGAACCTCGCTTTTCGGAGGCGGTTGGTTTCGGGGTTGATGGAGTAGTTGAAAGCCGAACGGAAATCCGCTTTTTCGAGGTTCGAGTGAAAAAATATCGCCTGCAGCAGATCGCTCTCCTCGAAAAGCGCCCCGGTGAGGTCGGTTTCCGTAAAATCGGCCTCATGCAGGTCGCACTGCCTGAATCTGGTGTTTTTGAGGTTCAGCTTGAAAAAGGTCGAGAGCCTCAGCATACAGCGTTCGAAGTCGAGTTCCAGAAGAAAGGTGCGGCAATCGCCGAACTGCAGGCCGAGCAGCTTGCACTCCCTGAATCGCACATCCTGCAGGCTGGTATTTTTCAGCTTCGCCAGGCTGAAATCGCACCCATCGAAAGCGCAGTTTCTGAAGGTCACGCCTGAAAGATCCGCATTGGCGAAGCCGCAGCGCAGAAAGCGGCACTCTTCGTACATGCCGCGAGCCGGGTTTTCGGAGTCGAAGACGATGTTCTCGAAAATCCCGTTCTCGGTAAGTTCTGTGTTCTCCTGTTTCATGATGCAACATACAACCGGGATAACATTTCTGAAAATCCGCTTAATGCTTGTTTCCTTCGCTCTCTATTAGGTAAATTAAACCGTAATTGACTTTTCATCCACTGAAAACCTTTAGTACCCCGACAGATGGACAGAACTGCCGCACTTCACCGACTGAAATCCATTCCGAAACCGATTCTTGTCGATGGCGGATACTGGAAGTTCGGTCGCATGCTCTACGTCCTGACCGATGCCGGTCTTATTACCGTTGATTGCCGGGTGTTCGATCCCATGCTCGGCCCTATCGAGTTCTCGCTGAAACATTATGCCGAAATAAAAGAGATTGCAAAAGAGAGCGAATCGCTCGAAGAGAACCAGGATCTCGACCCCGACGAAAAACTCTTTCTCTTCAACGACGGCAAGCCGGGCGTACCCTACTGGGCATTCCAGCCCCACGATGACGCCGCTCTCGACGAATACGTTTTCTCCTCCGACAAATCCGAAATCGAACAGGCTTTTATCGGACAGGCTCTTTGCGGCAAGGTCGAGCCGTGGGAGGATATGGATGAGAAGCTATTGATCGAATGGGCGGAGAGGGTTGCGGCGCATGGGGATGCGGGTGAGTGAAAAAGTGAAAGACAGACAATAGCTGGACGGTTTTTTGACGTTCTGACTTAATATTGGGCACCTCTATTTATTATGGGGGAGCTTAAATTATTATAAAATATAAAAATA